>JBDRYG010000047.1:0-13587 GCA_039803305.1 Caldifarciminota bacterium | reverse complement strand
ATTTCAGCAATCGCCATTTTTGCCGTAATATTAGCCTTATTAAAAGTCCAATTCATTTATCGATATGTTCTTGATTATGCATGGTGTGCACTCGGAGCCTCTTTTGGCTCAGCCCTGATTCTCGCCCTATATCACAAAAAATTCAATAAATGGAGCGCATTTACTTCACTCCTACTCGGTGCTTGTCTCACATACTTGTGGAATCTACTTTCATTACAAAAATATATCAAAGTCTATAATTTAGTGCCCATTTTCTTCATAACTCTTTTAATAGGCTGGCTTGTTGGGGAAATAACACATTCTCCTTCCTCTACCTCAGATATCCCGAAATGAGTTCAAAGTAGGGTGTCTGGGAATATTTAATTTGTAAAGGTATCAAAACATCTGATTTTAAAGTTTTGTTATTATTTCCAAATTTTTTAATAAGCTTTAATGCAGAAAGGAACATTAACAATGTGTCTTCAATTTCCCAGAAATCTCTCACCAGAAGGCTATCAAGAGCATTTGAGCTACTTACCTCAACTTGAAATTTTAAAAAAGCCTTTAGGTTTTTGTTTTTAATTTCCTGGTAACTAAAAATTTCATTTTCCTTTCTCTTACTTGAGTAACACCACACTAAGTAGTCCCGAAGGACTGACCTTGTTTTCTCATCATATGAATATCTTGACATTATCTCTTTAACAAACAAAATATCGTTTTTGAAAAACGAGTCTGCTTCAAAATATGCTATATTTAATAGACTATCAGCAATTCCCATTTCCCCTTTTGCAAAATGTTCAAGGGATAAGAAAAAACTCGATGGTAGCACTGAAAATAAGTTTAATATAAGTATACGCAGAAACATTACAGACCTAATTCATCTTTTATACTTCGCATAGCATCAAGGCATAAAAGCAAGAATTCCTCAAGAGGAATTCCTAATTCCTCAATGCTTTTCATTTGTTCCCTTGAAGCACCTGCAGCAAAACGCCTCTCCTTGAATCTATTAAGCATAAAGTCTAAGTCGAGACCCTCTAGCGACTTTGAAGGATGCATTAATGCACATGCTACTATAAAACCCGTTGTTGGATCAACTGCATATATAGCCTTCTCGATCTTCTCCTCTCTCTCTTTTTTGTTACAGTGAGAAAGAATTGCATTTAAAATTTTTTCATTATCGATGCCCTTTTCCTTTAAAATTTCTACGCTTACAAGACCATGTTTTTCAGGATACTGTACTGTATGTTCATAGTCTATATCATGCAATATGCCAGCAATTTCCCATAGCAGCTCATCCTCTCCAAACCTTTTTGCCAGAAACTTCATACATGCACCTGTTGCCAACATGTGCTTTACGAGGTTCTCTTTTGAAATATACTCTCTTATTAAGTTTATTGCATTATCTCTATTTAACATCCCCTCTCTCCTTTTTAAGTACTTCGTCAAAGCTTTTTCTCAATTCCCTAAGCTCTGTTTCTTCCAGTGCCGTCCTATCAATTTTACTATACAATATTAGAAAATTTTTAATCATCTTCAAGTCAGTCTTCCTGCGCATATTTTTTTCTTTATACATTAAGGAATCCACTCTGGGAAGAAATTGCAATTTTATACTTTGATCAATTTCAGCTAAGGCAGATTGATATTGCCCGATAGATCCTGCGGCGGATAAGACACTATCTGATTTATTTATGAAAATGTTAATATCCTGCAATAGTCTTCGATATTCGCTTTCATAATGATTGCTCTTGCAACTCCATATCAAAAAAAGTAAAGTCAGTGAAGATATAAGGAAAACTCTCATAAAATAGATTCCAGTACCTTTCTCAATTCAAAATGAGGCTTTACATCATGAACCCTGATTATATCAACCCTCTTGCTGATTAAGTAAGCACTAACTCCAAGAGTGCCGAATAACCTCTCTTCAGGGGCCACTCCACCAAGCAGAGCACCAATCATACTCTTCCTGGAGTGTCCAATAAGTATAGGAAAATTGAGTTTTCTAAACTCGTCTAAGTTCTTGAGAATAGTTAAATTATGCTCAAGCGTTTTGCCAAAACCGATCCCTGGATCAATTATTATTTTGTCCTTAGGAATACCTTTTTCAAGGGCGTAATCACTCTGTTTTTTAAGGAACTCTATTATCTCTGAAACAACATCTTCATAGTGTGGGTCTTTTTGCATATTTTTTGGTGTTCCCTTAATGTGCATGATGATAAGATATGTATCATATTTCTTCGCTATCTCTGCTATCCGAGAATCAAATTGCAATCCCGAAATATCATTTATAATAGTCGCCCCCAGCTTACATGCCTCTTCAGCTACTTCCGATTTGTAAGTATCAATTGAAATTGGTATCGGGAAATCTTTCAGTTTCTCTATGACAGGTAGGACCCTTTCCATCTCTTCATGTACAGAAACTGGATCTGACCCAGGTCTTGTGGATTCACCACCGATATCAATTATATCAGCACCTTCACTCAATATTTCCTCTGCTCTTCTAAGGGCTCTGTCAATTAAGTTATACTTACCACCGTCATAAAAAGAATCTGGAGTAACGTTGAGTATACCCATTATTAAAGTTTTGTTTCCAAAAGCAAGCTTCATATTTTTAATTTTACCGCAAATAATGCGAATAAAGTACATCTTTCATCTTAGTTGCGCTAAAATATTCACGCAATAAAATGGCAAAAGTCTCAGAATATGGTTATTTAATTGCAGATTATCTGACATCCCTTAGATTCTTCTTGGTTTTAGTTTTGCTGGCTCTAATTCCAGGTAGAATCGGAAATCTATCGCCCTTTATGCTAATTCTTTTTACAGCCTGGTTAACTGATATTCTTGATGGCTATTTTGCAAGAGTAAGTGGCAGGGAGGGAAAACTTGGAAAATATGACGGAGTCGTGGACTCATTTATGTATATCTCTACCTTTCTTTATAGTACCACCCTGGGATACTTTTCGGTTAAATTCTTTCTGCTGGTCTTACTTTGCAATCTTATCATGGTCGGAGTTACACGAAACGCAGAGGTTAATCAGGCTTTTCACTTCCTTTACATAATATTGGGATTATTAACCTTGTTGAGGCTAAGCAAAGTCTGGTTCAATATAACGGTGGCGTGGATGATATGTGTAATTTTTTTAAAACGAAATAGGCTAAAAGAACAGATCATAACTTTTCTACGGAGCTGGAGAAATTTACTTTTTGGAAAATAACTCTTTTCTCATTGCTTCATAATATTTGGGCTTTTGTCCCATGAACTCAGCAGCTGTACCACAAAAATTGAGAGATTTTAGAGAGAAAACATCCAGGTAAAATTCCGTCCATCTTATATCTCTTGAGCTATGATGGTCTATTATTAAATTTTTGACTTTACATGACTCTAAAACATAGATCAGCTTTTCTTTCGATTCATAAAGCCATTTTCTCTTCACAGCGGAATTTAGAAGATAAGTAGGGAATCCATCAAGGATGAAAGTTTC
Organism: Caldifarciminota bacterium; assembly: GCA_039803305.1. GTDB lineage: Bacteria > Hydrothermota > Hydrothermia > UBA1063 > UBA1063 > UBA1063. The sequence goes on along the minus strand of JBDRYG010000047.1, from coordinate 10,129 downwards.
AACAATCCGATTCTTCAGAAAGCTGATTAATTTTTTGTCAATCATCCCAGAAACATCGGAAGTATAGAGTAAGCTGGATCTTCCATCTTCAATCAACACTGCCATAATATTAACATCTTCTTTACCATAGCCATGGGCTAGAGGTGGCGAAAATGATATTCTTGTGTTCCCAAAGATGAACTCCTTTTCATCTGCTATAATTACCTTAGAAATTCCACCAATATATTTCAATAAGACCTCTGCTCTTGATTTTTGTCTTTGATTGACTCTTCCAAAATCTTTAAGAAATACGATTTTATTTTTATATAGTCCACAATTTCGATAATGGTGGTGGTCATAATGATAATGAGTAATCACAACTATATCTGACTTTTTTAAGTTAAGATTAATATTCTGCCACACAGACCAGAGCTCTAAGATTTCGGTTTTATGGGGTGGCAAATTAAATCTATCGGTACCTAACGCACACCCAGGATCAATAATGATCTTTACATCCTGGGTTTCTACAAAAGTGCAGTATGATCGAACACCCAAACTCTCTGCACCAAGTACGGAAATATTCATATTGCCTAATTTTAACCCCTAATTGTTGCATATGCGAACAATTTAAAAAATAATTTAGTCTATGATAAAAAAGATGGAGGAGAAATGAGTGTAATTGTTGAACTTATTAAATCAGCTTGGTTAACTTTTTCTTCCCACAAGATGCGTTCCCTCCTTACAACTCTTGGAATTATAGTAGGAGTATCTACCGTTATAGCAATGGTCTCTATTATCGATGGGATAAATAAATATGTTTATAACGTCCTTGGAGGATTGGGAACATCAACAATATATGTGCAAAAATACAGGTGGGTTTTAACAGGGAGATTAACCCCAGAGGAAATCCGCAAGTTATCGAGAACACCCGATTTTACACTCGATGATGCGAAAGCAGTAAAGACTTTAGATGAAGTTGAATTGGCATCCGCAGTACAACCTGTAAGAAACCTTACAGCGAGATATAGAGAAAAAAGTATAGATGTGGACCCTTCTGGAATAGAGCCTGACTACATTGCAATTGCTGGATACGAGCTCGCAGGTGGGAGGCCAATGATTGATAACGATGTAATATACAAAAATAACGTTGCTATAATAGGAGATTTTATTAAAGAGAGACTCTTCGGATCTGAAGACCCAGTGGGAAAGGAGATATGGTTAGACAGATATAAGTTTATCGTGATAGGTGTTCTAAGGCCAAAAGGTCAACTACTTGGTCAAAATCTGGATAATGTGGTTTTTATTCCCGTAACTACTGCTATGAAACTGTGGCCTATAAGAGGCCGATTTGCTGGACCCTGGCGTATATTTAGAAGTCTACAAATAGTTGCAAAAATAAGGAGTGATATACCATTAGAACAGGGAATGAAAGCTATTGAGAATCTAATGCGTTCTAGAAGAGGCTTAAGATTTGACGAAGATAATAATTTCTTCCTGAATACCTCTGAAATGTTAGTTTCTGCTTATAAACAGATTACCGGAGGGATTTTTATAGCTATGATTGCAATTGCCTCAATGGCTCTCATTGTGGGCGGCATTGGAATCATGAATATAATGCTGGTATCCGTCACGGAAAGGACCAGAGAGATCGGAGTTAGAAAAGCTGTTGGGGCTACCCAAAAAGATATACTCTTGTTGTTTTTGACGGAGGCTATTGTATTGACGCTTATTGGTGGATTAATTGGGGTTATAATAGGCATTGGTTTTGGTAAGCTAGTGGATCTTCTTACTCCTCTACCAGCCTCTATTCCGCTTTGGAGCGTAATTTTAGGTATTGGTTTTTCAACTCTCGTTGGTGTTTTCTTTGGTATCTACCCCGCTCAAAAAGCCGCAAAATTAAACCCGGTTGAAGCTTTGAGGTACGAATAAACAAGGAGGGAAAAGTGGTAGATTTAATTAAAATAATTACGAGTCCAACAAAAGTTTTTGACGAAGAGAAAAAACCGTGGTTACCACTTGTAGCAACTGTTATAATCTCGATCATTGGCTTTTTGACCCTTAGAACCGTTTTAGCAAATGAATTTTCTGAAAAAGCTTTAAAGTTTATCGAAAATTTACCAGAAGAGCAGAAACAGAGAGCTCTTGATCAAATTGGGAATTTACCACGAATGCTTATAGTTGGCGTTGCCACTATAATAATTTTGACGCCCCTTAAAATTTTAATACAGGCATTAATATTTAATACCGCAGCTCCTCTAATGGGAGGTGAATTATCTTTTCCCGGAGCAATAGTGGTAATGAGCTTTGCCAATTACATTTCCTCACTTTCCTGGTTGATAAAGGTTCCAATAGCTATCATAACTAGAGAACCTGTAGTTAGAACGGACCTTGGAGTGCTATTTACGGAATTAAAGGGATATTTACCTATTGTCCTCAGCCAGATAGATATTTTTACCATATGGTCTCTAATAATTATTGCAATAGGATTGGAAAAATACGCTAAAATCGAGAGAAAAAAGGGCTATATCTTAGTATTAACACTTTGGATTATATACATAGCCGGTTTAGCACCACTCTTAGCCATAAGGAGAGCATAAAAGATGTATGTAGCTAATACAATTTTCATCATATTGTCAATTTTAAAGGTCGACACAATTAGGGTTGGATTCCGAAATCTCGAAGAGATAGCAGAAGCATATTCTCCAACACTCAAAGAAATTAAATACAATATTAACGCATCATATACAAACTTAACCGGGAATATCCTTAACTTTGTCGGCGGTGCAGAGTTTTATCTCACAAAGAGCGAGGTCACTTACTCGAACCCCCCGATTCCGAGTTCCACATATAATCCATCCTACTCCTTTACCCTTAAATTTGCTTCAAATCTTTTCTCTACTAACAACCTTTTTAAAACTATCTCTGGATACTATGAGTCTCGCACATCAATATACAATTACGAAGACATAAAAAGACAATTCCTGATAAACCTTAAAACTCAGTATCTTAACACAATAAAGTTAAAAAAATTGATGGAGGCGTACGAAAAGGCCTTCGAACGCAACAAAATATATTACGAACTCGTTAGTGAACGCTACAAACTTGGGATGGTATCAAAAATTGACTATTTGAAGGCCGAAATAGAACTTAAAAACGCTGAGATAAACCTTTTGAACGCGTCCAACAATTATAAAAAGAGCAAGGAAATTCTTCTTTCTTATTTAGGTCTGCTTCACAAAGATCAAATGGTAATTATTGAAGATTACGACGCTCCTGAGTCTGTTTACATACCCAAAGATGAACAAGAGTTCCTCAATCTTGCAAGAAAGTTTAATCCTTCATTGAAAAACGCCCGCACACTCTTAAATTCAGCAAGATCTGGTCTAATATACTCGATAACCTCTATCACACCACAAATCTCTTTTGAAAAATACTGGAATTACACTGGAAGAGAGAAGCCGCACTCGCTTAATTCCTTCAATGAAAAAGAAATGTGGAATGTCCAGGTTTATGTAAACTTTCTGAATTTCCCTATATCCATATTAAATAGAGCTCAACTCGAAAGGGCTTATACTTATAGATACAAGAAAGTACTCTTTGAAACCCTTGCAAAAATAGAAAACTCCTACGAGGACCTAAAATATAATTACCAAACTCTTGAATTAGCAAAACTTCGGTATGAACAGGCTCAATCAGCATATGAACTAGCAAAGGAGCAATATAAATCAGGCTTGATTTCAATAATTCAATTAATGGATACAGAAGCAAGTTTGCTTCAAAGTGAAGTCGGGCTTATTGAGGCCAAATATAACTTAGTTATTTCGAAAGAAAATCTAAACTATCTTATCGGAACGGAGGTAATTAAATGAAAAGATTTAAAAACGTAATCATAGCAATCATAATCGTTTTTCTCCTTGCTGTTGTAACTTATTTAAACATAAAGCGTGCTAAGGGGAAAGCGACAAAAGTAGAGGCCATTGAAGTTCAGTATGGTGTCATTGAAGAAGTGGTTAGGGCAGATGGTGAGATTAAAGCAGAAAAGCAGGTGGACATTGGCGCCGATGTAGTTGGAAGGATTGAGAAATTATATGTAAGACTGGGTGACTATGTCAAAAAGGGTGATACTCTATGTGTTATTGATAGGAAATCCTATGAAGCTAAAGTAAACAGCTTAAAAGTATCCTTGAACGATTTACGGAACAGACTTGACAAGGCGCAAAGGGATTACGAAAGAACAAAAAATCTTTTTGAAAAGGGACTGATATCAGAGGCAGATTATGAAAATGCAAGACTGCAGTACGAAACAATTAAATCACAATATGAATCGACATTGTATTCCCTTCAAGATGCAGAGTACCAGTTGAGCAAGACAGTCATCTTAGCCCCTATTTCCGGGAAGGTCATAGGACTTAATAAAGAAGAGGGAGAAATTGTTGTAATGGGAACAGTAAATAATCCCGCAACGGTGATAATGACAATAGCTGAGCTGAGTCGAATGAAAGTAGATGCATATGTAGATGAATCAGAAGTCATCAAAGTCAAAAATGGTCAACCGGTCAGAGTTAGAGTTACTGCTTACTCTGATAAAGTTTTTAGAGGTATTGTAAAGGCATTAGCAGCATCTCCATATCAATCCACGGGCTCAACAACCACTATCTCGTCGGGTATTACATACCCTGTTGAGGTTGCAATAACCGATACAGGGGTGCTTTATCCAGGAATGTCTGCTACATGTGAGATCATAACAGCAAGAAAAGACTCTGCTCTTAAAATTCCTGTGCAGGCATTAGGCAAAGAAAAATCAGGTGAAGACTACATATTCATATTAAAGAGCGGTGTTGTCCAAAAAAGGTATGTTAAAATTGGACTTATTGCATCAAATGAAGCAGAGATAGTTGAAGGGCTCAATCCAGGTGACACCGTAGCGACAGGTCCTTATACAACTCTCAGAACTTTGAAAGAAGGACAGAAAGTCAATGTTGAATTGAAGAAAGAAAAGGAACCATTTAAAGGAAGACCAACGGGACGACCAAAAAGATGACAAAAAAAATTATAGTATTAAGAGAGATAAGAAAAACTTATTTCCTGGACCATATTCCTGTAGAAGTTCTGCGGGGCATTGACCTAGAGATTGATGATGGAAGCTATATTTCTATTATGGGGCCGTCTGGTTCAGGAAAATCAACACTTATGCACATTATGGGCTGTCTCGACACCCCAACATCTGGAACCTATTATTTAGAAGGAGTTCCTGTTCACACTCTCGATGACGTTAAACTGGCGGAAATTAGAAGGGAGAAAATAGGTTTTGTTTTTCAAAACTTCAACTTGCTTTCCCGCATTACAGCCCTTGAGAATGTAGAGTTACCGATGATATATGCAAAGGTTCCTCCTAAAGAGCGAAAAGAAAGAGCAAAATTCCTACTCGAAAGAGTTGGATTAAGCAAGAGGATATTTCACAAACCTACGGAACTTTCCGGAGGTGAGAGGCAAAGAGTGGCAATTGCAAGAGCTCTTGCAAATAACCCTAAAATAATCCTAGCAGATGAGCCTACGGGAAATTTAGACACTGCTTCTGCAAACGAAATACTTAATATCTTTGAAGAATTAAACAGAGAGGGTAGGACTATTGTCGTTGTAACTCATGACGCAGAAGTGGCAAAAAGAGCACAAAAAATCATTAAAATTAGGGATGGAAAAATACTTATAGGTTGATGAATAATTCGATCTTTGTAATTTAAGGGGCTCCCAGTGGGAGCCCCTTAATTATATCAAAAACTCTCTACTTTTTGTTTTGCTGAGTTGTTCTATACTGCTGTTGAAACAGGTATCTCTTTATTTTCATAGAGGTAGTTTTGGGAAACTCCTCTTCTCTTATTGTGAACTTCTTGACCCGCTTATACTCAGCTAATTCGCTGCAGTATGTATCAATTTCCCTATCTATTAACTTATAAATATCATCCATGGTTGGATTTTTGACGCCCTGTTGTTCGAAATATTCCCTAACTGCATCAAAGTTAGGATACACTATTGCATGTATATCCTCTCTTTTCTTCTCAGGATCATATGCGCCTATAACAAGAACCTCCTGTATATATGGCGACCTCAAAAGCACTGTTTCTACCTCTTCAGGGTAAACATTTTTCCCACCCGCTGTAACAATAACACTCTTCTTTCTTCCGGTTATATAAAGATATCCGTCATCGTCAAAATATCCTAGATCACCTGTCAAAAACCAGCCGTCCTCTGTAAATACTTCTCTCGTTGCATCTTCGTTTTTATAGTACCCTACCATTACCATTGGTCCTTTCACAGCAATTTCGCCGATGCCATCGATATTCGGTTCATATATCTTAATCTCAGCGTAAGGGACTGGTAAGCCTACACTCTCATTTTTAGGGCAACATAGAGGATTTAAGGAAATAACAGGAGAAGTTTCCGACAGACCATAGCCCTGCAAAATGGGAAAGCCCATTTCTTCTAGAGCCTTCGATACCCACCTGGGTAGGGCTGCCCCTCCAGAAATCAGATATCTTAGATTGTCCATACCCAATTGTGCTCTAACTCGTTTAAACAAAACCTTTGCAGCACGACCTTTTAGGAAAGTATCAAGAGCCTTTGAAGCACCCCTCATTCCAGTGAAAAGTGCTCTTATTGCCAATCCTGATTTCTCCACATTTTTAAGAATCCCCTCTACAATCTTTTCAAGAAGAAGAGGCACCACTAACATTACTGTTGGCTTCACGTATTGCATCTCTTCTATCATAACCTTAGACTTGAGTGAGCTTGCATATGCAATAGTGGCACCCCCTGCAATTGGAACGACAAGTCCACAGGTTTGCTCATAAACATGGTGAATCGGTAATACTGAATAAAAAGTATCGCCGGGTCCATATTCAAGAGTTTGGTAAAGGGAATCAACATCGGACATTATATTCTTGTGCGACAAAACAACCCCCTTGGAAACTCCTGTAGTTCCAGATGTATAGAGAATTACAGCGTAGTCGTCAAAAGTAACAGATTCCCTTGGAATTCCTTCCTTAACTTTAGTGAAAATTTCTGGCAGGGAAATTAAGTTATACCTATTAGGTTGTTTTGAAATGATATATTTAAGGGTCGGAACATCTTTTTGAATTTCAAGCAGATCATCAAGAAACCTATCTTGTGCGATAATCACCTTCGCTTCAGAGTGTTGAAGTATGAATTTTATTTCCTGCTGTTTCAACCTCGCATCGACAGGAATTACTGTGATCCCTGCCCAGTGATAGGCAAAATAACTTATTGCCCAGTAAGGAGAGTTATCGCCAATAATTGCGCCTTTATCACCCTTTTTTAACCCGAGTTCTTCTCTCAAAAACCTGGCAAGTTTAGTTACTAAATTAAACATATCATCATATGTAAAAGTAATCCACTCCTCCCCTTCCCTCATCATTAAAGCCATCTGATTTTTGTAAAGGGAATGGGATCTTTCAAACATTTCAGGGATTGTAAACCAACCAATCCCTGGCCTCACCGTTGGAAACTTCATCGTACACCCTCCTATTTAATTTGATATTTTAATTTTGTTCCTGCAAAATGTCAAATATGTACTTCACAAAATAGAAAAAACATGCAAAATGCTTTAAAATAAGGAAAAATTATGGCAGTAAAAGGTGTTTTGAAATTTTTAAAAGACCGTTTTGGAATAGAAGAGACTATATTTGAGAAATACCATCTCTCGGAAAAAGGAGATGTGTGGATTACATCGAAAGAAGCGGCCTCAGTGCAAATTCCCGGGACATCAAGGGTAGGCATTAGACTTGTAAGAGTATTTAAAGACGGTTATAAGCTTACCACTGCGGGAATACAACTATTTGGAAAGTTTGCAACAAAAAATGTAGTAGAAATAAATGAAGATAAGGTCAGAGATTACCTTGAGGGAAAGGATCTTAATGTTGGTGAGTTAAATTGTGATGAGGGTCAAGTTATAGTAAAATGTGGTGAAGATTTTTTAGGAAGCGGACTATATACGAAAGGTAAGATAAAAAATCAGTTACCCAAAGGAAGGCGGTGGTTTTGATGGAAAAAATCTTAATTTTAGATTTTGGATCCCAGTACACCCAGTTAATTGCCCGTCGTGTGCGGGAGATCGGAGTCTATTCGGAAATAGTCCCATACTGGACGAAACCCCGTGATTTTCAAAGTGAAGTAAAAGGTATTATACTATCTGGCGGACCAGCAAGCGTTTATGATCAAACCGCACCACTGCCATCATTGGAAATTTTTAAAATAGGCGTTCCAGTACTTGGTATATGTTATGGACTCCAGGTTATTGCACACCTTTTTGGAGGAAAGGTCATCCCTGGTTCTCACAAAGAATATGGATTTCAGAAACTGGAGATTCTTAAGGAATCTGAATTATTGAAAGGAGTTAAAAATAACAGTGTTGTCTGGATGTCTCATGGTGATAAGGTCGATAGTGTACCGGAAGGCTTTGAAGTTATTGCCAGAACTGAAAATTCCCCTTACGCAGTGATTGAAAATCCACAACTAAAAATTTACGGTGTGCAGTTCCACCCCGAAGTCGCTCATACAGAAGAAGGATTGAAAGTGATCCATAACTTTGCAAGAAACATTTGCGCAGTTAAATCTTCTTGGAGTCTGGATGAGTACATTGAGAACAAAATTAAAGAAATAAGAGAAACCGTAAAACACGACCCGGTTCTACTCGCCTTATCTGGTGGTGTTGATTCGTCTGTTGTGGCCTTCGTGTTGGAGAGGGCAATTGGTAACAACTATTACCCTATTTTCGTTGATACTGGGTTATTAAAGAAAGGAGAATCCGAAAGAATTAAAAGGATTTTTGGAAAAAACCCGAATCTGAGGATAGTAGATGCTTCGAAGGAATTTTTTGAGAGCTTGAGAGGTGTTGAAGATCCTGAGAAAAAACGAAAAATTATTGGTAAACTATTTATCGAAGTGTTTGAAAGAGAAGCAAAAAAAATAGGCATTGAGTTTAAATATCTCGCCCAAGGTACACTATATCCTGACGTCATCGAATCAGTATCAGTAGTTGGACCATCTGAAGTTATTAAGTCACACCATAATGTAGGTGGCCTCCCGGAAAGACTGCATGTAAAGCTAATAGAGCCCTTGAGGGAATTGTTTAAAGACGAGGTTCGAAAAATTGGAAAGATCCTGGGTGTCCCTGACGAAATCCTCGAAAGGCATCCATTTCCAGGGCCTGGTATGGCTGTAAGGGTAATTGGCGAAGTAACAAAAGAGAAAGTAAAAATTGTTCAGGACGCTGATGAAATAATAGAAAAAATTGTAAAAGAGAAAGGCATTTACAATGATATATGGCAAATTTTTCCGGTACTATTGCCTGTTAGGACTGTGGGTGTAAAGGGAGATAAAAAAAGTTATGAATATGTCCTTGCGATAAGAGCAGTCACAAGTCTGGACGGTATGACAGCTGATTGGTACAAGATGCCATATGATGTTCTTCAGCACATTTCTACCACGCTCCTCAACTCAATACATGATATAAACAGAGTCGTGTATGACATATCAACTAAACCACCAGCAACTATTGAATGGGAATAACATGAAAGTTTTGATAATATCTGACATTCACGGAAACATTTGGGCGCTGGAGAAGATTTTAAAAACAGAAGAGTATGATATTTTGATTTGTCTTGGTGACCTTGTAGATTATGGACCGTATCCTGATGAAGTAGTTCAGATGATAAAAGACAAGGCAAATTATACTGTTATGGGAAATCACGATTATAGCCTTGCCTTCGAAACTGATTGCCCAGGAACTACAGAAGAATACAAAAAATTAACCTTAGAGTTAAGAAAGTATTTTAACTACAATTTGTCAAAAGAGAGTGTTTCTTACCTAAAAAGCCTACCTTTGCAGATATCAGTGGAAATTCAGGGCAAAAAACTCCATCTGGTGCATTCATCCGTAAAGGACCCATTAGGTGATTATGTGACTTTCAAGCAAGACATCGAACTCATAAAAGATAAAATGCTTCCTGAGGATAAGGGAACAAACTTTGTTCTCTATGGGCACACACATCTTGCAGGAGTTATGAATATCAACGGCATTGGAATAGTAAATCCTGGTAGTGTGGGTTTTCCACGGGATATCCCCTACTTGCCA
>JBDRYG010000046.1:0-13592 GCA_039803305.1 Caldifarciminota bacterium | reverse complement strand
ACAAGTTCGGTTTTATCATAATACTTCTAATCCTAGAGGGCATCTCGAATTGTATTTCCTTTAATGACCTCCATATAGCCTCTTTTAGGCGATTTCCTTGAATCTTAGTGAGGCTGACTAAACTCATCAAGATCTCTCCTTTTTAACCCTGTGAACAAAATTAAAAGGTGCAGAAATACACCTAAACGTTGAATTGAAAATATGCATATGCGCATATTTCCGCATCAATTTTTTGTAACGCAGCTCTTTTATTTCTTCAGACACTTGCTCCGGAATAAATGATGCATAAACATGCGGTCTCTTGGAAAACTTGAAAATATAGATGTCGTCAAGAAATAGGGGGTAATCGAGCAACCCTAGTGTCGCATTAAAATCATCATCTGTTTCAGTCGGAAATCCCACCATAAAATGCGTTGAGAGCTTAATTTTCGGATACCTTTTTTTGATGTTTATCATGTGTTCACGCCATTCTTCCGCAGCATAATCCCTACCCATAAGTTTAAGAATACGATTACTTCCAGACTGAATAGGACAATTTAACACCTCAATTCTTCCTGACGCAAAAACTTTTTCTAAATCAGAAAACATTTGTGTTAGATAGGATGGGCTCACCTGATTAAGAATTATCTTATAACTTAAATCATTACCAACATCAATTATTCTCGTAAGAAGATCAGATAAAGTACAATTTATGTCCCTGCCATAGGCGCCAAGATCCGTGGCTATTAAAGAAAATTGACGGTAACCTTTTTCTAAACCATATTTAAATTCGGATATAACCTTCTCTATGGGCCGACTCTTAATCCTCCCAAAAGCGCACCTTTCGCTGCAGTAGGTGCAGCGTCCAGTACAGCCGACCGCTGTCCTAATAAAGAAGCGCATATTTTTATGAGCGCGGCCATTTAACCTATCCCATCTTCGCTTTAGAAACAGTATCATGCTTGTGAAGGCGTCCACATTACGATTATCTTGCTTCTCCATAGTTTCTGTGGGAATAAGCATATTTTCCGCCCGCGCCCACATCAAGCCATTAAAGGTAATTTCGGCCTTTTCTAGAAAACCTTCAAAGTAATTGAGGTCTGTAGGCCCTATAACAGGGCCATCGAAGACTTTTGATGAGGCTTTAGGGTTTATTTTTGGCAAGCAACCCCAGACAACAAGTTTTGATAAGGGTTTTGCCTCATTTTTCAATTTATTTATAATGGCTAAGGAGTCTTTCTCCTTTTGCTCCGTTAACCCACATGCATAAAAAACTATGAGGTCTGCTTCCCGAGGATCATTTAAGACCGAAACTTTATTCTCGATGAAAAACTGCTTAACGAATGTGGAGCTGAGCTGAGCTTCTACACACCCATTAGTGCTTACGTAAACTTTCAAGTGTTTTCCCTCAATCAACAAATTTAATTCTTTAGCGCATCAAGATACACTTTGAGAGTCTTCTCTGCGATAACATCCCACGAAATTTTTAATGCCTCTTCGCGAGCAATTTCACTCATTATCATCCTCAAATCATGGTCATTTTTTAGCATTAAGATTGCCCGTGCTAACTCCTCAGGGTTATTTGGAGGAATCAGCACGGCAAATTTTTGTGAGTATTCAGGTAATCCTCCAATATTCGTTGCTATAATAGGTGTTGCGTTTGCCATTGCGCGAGTAAGAATACTGCTTCCTGAAACTGGTTCAGTATAAATGGCAAAAGTGAACATGCTTTCCTGCATTTTAACGTCAAAATCGTTTTCACTCAGCCTTCCTCCCCAAACGATGCAGCCATCGACATCCAATTCCTTGGCTCTCTGATACGCTGCTTCTTTCTCAGACGCGCTGTAAATTCCGTAAAAGTAGACTTTGATTTTCTCACCTTTATCTTTCAAAATTTTTAATGCTTCAAAAAGGACAAAAACGCCCTTCTGCTTTATTGGTGCTCCGAAGAAGGTTATTTTATCCCTCCGTTTAGAATGCGAAACAGGGATTTTTGCACCGTGAGGTATGATTCCTATTTTTGAAGGATGCACTCCAATTGATATTAAGTCTTTTCTCATCTCTTCTGAGTGAACTAACACTTTATCCGCTTTATTGTAGATTGCTTTGAGAAACCTTAATCCGGCAGTCTTATCAATAGTGTGTGAGGTTATTATTTTCTTGTTAGGCGTAGGGATTAATATCATCGGTATTAGCGGCAGAATCCCTAATGAATGAGCGCTCAGCTGATAATGAATCACATCACAAGATTTGCACTTAGAAAGATAGATCATTCCACGCATAAAATGTGTTAGAACCTGAATAACTGTATAAAAAACCCAGCTTATTCTCCGTTGAGGATGCAGGTAGACAAATGGTGGAAAATTTATTAGCTGACAACAATCATCCTGAAGAAAGTTCTTTGATTCGCAATATCTTTCTTTTTCGCAAAAACAACGCGAAGAAACAACTTTTACCTTAATAAAGGAATGTTTTTCAAGGCTCCTTATCAGATTGTATGAGTAATTTGCCATAGAAATGTTTTTGTACCAGCAGGTTATGATCCCAACATTCATTTTCCTCAAAATCATACTCTCATCCTTTAAATTCCGTTAACGGAAGCTTTAGTTTTCAAGAACGATGTCTCATAGATTTGTTGGTTAATAGATTTAGGTATATGTTTTTAAGTTTCTGGATAACCGACTCCCATGAAAAATATATTTCAATAAATTTTCTTCCATCACATCCGTTCTTTTCCCTTAAATGTTTGTCCCCTAATAATTCCTCGATAGCTCTCGCTAGACTCAGCGGATCTTTCGGTACAGTCACTATCCCGTCAGAGTGGTCTCCACTAATATGTGTGCCAGTGCTTATAACCGGGGTTCCACATGCCAAGGCTTCAAGCGTTACATACGAGTAAGTTTCGTAAAGATAGGGGGTTACAAGAACCGAGGTCTTTCGATACCAGTATACAAGTTCATCCCGTTCCACAGGACCTAACATCTTCACGCTATGTATGCCATCACTATTTATTTTTAAAGTCATCTTTTCAATTTCCTTATAATAATTCTCATCCCATTTTGGCCCTATCACAATTAATCGTGTTGGAGTTTTAATATGTTGGAGAGCGCTTAATAAAATGTGTAACCCTTTAATTCGATCTATTCTACCCACAAACAGAATCCAGTTTTCCGCTTTACGCTCTTTTCCTTTTTTAAAAATGTTTATATCTATGCCGAGGGGCAGAACGGCGATTTTGCTAGAGGGAACGCCAAGCTCGGAAAGAATCTGTTTCTCTTCATATGGATAAACAATAAAAACGTCAGCGAGATTCAAGAAGAATCTCATAAAGATTTTTTTAAAATACGGTCGCTTAAACATGTAGTAATGATATATTCCACCGCCTCTGAAAATTCCTAAGCAATGCATTATCTTCGCTTTCTCGATGACACGAGATAAAAATGGGAGACTTAGATCCGATTCGCTTATGAAATGAATAATATCGTAGTTTTTAAGCATATTTACGAATGTAAATTTTGGCAGAACGTTGATTCTGAAAAATGTGTACAGGGGGTTTGGAAGATGAGGAAGCGGATTAATAGCAGGGATTTTAAAAATGTTAACTCCACCTTCTTCTACTATTTCTCCTCTCCATTCAGGGTTCCATTTTTTATTCATGTTAAGCGTTAGAATATCCGCATGGAAACCGCCATCTACAAGTTTTCTTGAAAGAGTTCTGGTTAGTGCCTCAGAACCCCCTGTAATAGGGTAATAGGAAGGAGTAACCAGCAGAATCTTCATGGCGAGCACGTTTCAAAAAGTAAAAACTATGAAAATTTGATTTATCGGATATTTTCTCGTATTTTCTGGATAATAAAATCTATTTTCTTTCTACTCAGCGTTGGAAATAGCGGCAGCGAGAGTATTTGCTTATAAACATTTTCAGCGTTTGGAAAGCCTTTGGTTTTCTTTTTTAAGAACTTTTTGTAGAACGAGAAATAATGTAACGGTGTGTAATGGACACTTAAACCTATTCCTTCTTTCGTCAACCTTGCGAATAACTCATCCCTTGTTATCCTGGCATCTTCTGCAACCTTTACGGCGTACAAATGAAATACATGTCTTCGATTTAGCGCTCTATATGGTGGAACTATTTCATGTGATACTTGCGAACTTAGTTTCTCCGTATAATAATTTGCCAATTCGATCCTCTTTCTAATTCCCTCTTCGACCCTTATTAGCTGAGATAAGCCTAGAGCCGCTTGCGCCTCACTTAGCCTATAATTGTATCCTAATTCAACTATGTCATACCGCCATTTCGCCGCTAGTTCCCTTTGCATCGCGCTCCTTGTCATGCCGTGTTCTCTTAAAATTTTCAGTTTTCTGGTGACATCCCTATCGTTCGTCGTGAGCATTCCGCCTTCAAGCGTTGTTATGATTTTCGTAGGATAGAAACTAAAACATCCAATGCCAAATCTTCCAGTTTTTTCCCCTTCATACTCAGCTCCCAACGAGTGAGCACAGTCTTCCACAATACTCAGCTTATGATCCTCTGCAATTTCCTTTATCGCCTTCATGTCGCAAGCTTGGCCACCATAATGTACTGGTATGATGACTCTAGTTTTGCCGGTTATTCGTTCAAGTATATCCTCCGGCGAAATATTGAAAGTTTTCTTATCTATATCAGCAAATACTGGTTTAGCTCCGCAGAAGAGGGGGGCATTAGCTGTTGCTGCAAAAGTGAAGACTGGAACTATAACCTCGTCGCCGGGCTTTATGTTTAACGCGCGCATAGCCAGATGCAGAGCTGCGGTGCAGCTATTAACTGAAACTGCGTATTCAGCGCCTATGTATTTAGCAAATGCTTCTTCAAACTGGGCTGCGATCGGGCCCCCCGTAAGCCAACGAGAGCTTAAAGCTTTTAGCATAGCTCTTTTGTCTTCGGCTGTTATCCATGGAACGTAGAACGGGATGAACCCTTTTTCCATATGTTTTATGCCTCTTGCTTTACATAAGCTGTCCATTCCTCGCATCTGCCTTCCACATACCATTGTATGAGCTCCTTTAGACCATCTTCAACGGTGTACCGTGGAACAAAATCTAACTCTTTTCTCGCTAGGGAAATGTCCGCGCACAGCCTTCTCACTTCACCGGAGCGCGGTGCTACATGAACTGGCGTTTTATTATTGCCACATAAATCAAGGATTTTGTTTGCTAACTCTAATATGGTTACTTCCGTGCCAGTCCCAAAGTTAACGGCTTTTCCAACAACATTTTCATACGATTTTAGAATTAACTTGTACGCGTTCACTGCATCTTTAATATACATGTAGTCTCTAGTTTGTTCTCCATCGCCGTAGATCACTGGTGGAAGGTTCGAAAGCACCCTTCTTATAAATTTGGGTATGGCTGATGCATACCCCCAATCTCTTTGTCTAGGCCCATATGTGTTAAAACATCGGACAACAACCACTGGCAGTTTATAAGTGTTGTAATATGAGAAGCAAAGCCTATCTGCAGCAGCCTTGCTGGCAGCATATGGCGACGCTGGGTTTAACGGATGGTCTTCATTCATAGGCACGTATTTGGCTGAACCATAAACCTCGCTACTTGAAGCGTAAACTAGAAGTTCTACATCGTTCTCTAACGCTGCATCCAGCATATTTAAAGTTCCAAAAGTGTTTACTTCAAATGTGTGTCTGGGTTCAATTATCGATCTGTCAACATGAATTTGTGCAGCCAAATGGAATATTATGTCAACATCGGATGTTGCTTTTCTGATCAACTCCATGTCGGTGACGCTACCACGGATTAATTTAAAGTTTCTGTAATTGAAGAGTCCTAAAATATTATTAACATTACTGTTTGAAAAGTCATCCAATATTTTTACGTAGTAGCCGTTTTTAACAAAGTCCTCCGCTATATGGCTACCTATAAAACCAGCACCACCAGTTAACAGTATTCTCTTCTTTGTCATTTATTTTCACCTCCATAACTTCTCGGCTTTATTTTTAATCATCTAAAAACGGCGCGTACCTTAACGCTAAATAGGTCTTAATTTACTAAATTTCATTACGGTCTTGCATAAAGGTCGCCACATCATCCTTTGTTGTTACCTTAAGGCCTGGAGTTTTTAACAAATTGAATGGCAACAGATAGTGGAAGCCATAGTTCCTTTTTAGCTCTATATAATCCATGTTGCGCCAATGACGAATATCGCCTAAAATTTTTGTTAGATATAGGCAAGTAAGCTCGCGGCTTCCCCACTGTTCTTTCCATTTATAAACTCCGCCTCCCCTTCTATCAGAGGACATCCAGTTGAAAATCTCGATTCCTGCCCTATTTGCCCAGTTCAGCACATGATATGTGATCAGGTAATTAGACCTGAGATCCTTATACTTTGAATCCATGCTTAACATGTATGCGTTCATAATTTTCTTGTTGAATATGAATGCGCCGCCAGATACTAATTCCCCGCGTGAAAAGGCAAAAACAAACTTTCCCTTACCTTTCGGGGTAAGACACTTTAGAATGCCGTCGAACAATCCTTTAGGAATAGGTTCCGCATTAAGCTCCTTCATCCTTTTCTCATGGATTTTATACCATCTATCGATGTATTCCTGGGTTTGTCGCTCTGAGATTATTAAAGGCTGCGTGACGGCTCTTTCCAGATTTCTACTAAGCTCGCTCTTTCTCGTATAATTCGGGTGAACTATAACTCCATCTTTGTTGAAGATTTCCCTTAATTTTATGTATTGGATAAAGTTTTCCAGCATGTAGTCTGGTTTTAAGTGTTCCAGATAAAGTTCTTCGTCATTAAGAAAAGGGTTTGTGCTAATAGATACTGCGTTACAGTCTAGTTCTTTGGCCAATAATATGGAGTAGTCGAGCAATTGCCTATATACTTCTCTTTTATGGGCATCTTCGGAGCATATTATTCCAGAGATCGTGTACCATGCTATAGACGTTAAGAGGTTACCGTGTTTGCATTTATAGAAGTAAAGCGGTAACGCTCCTACAATTTTATTGTTCTCCTTAGCGATAATGAAAAACGGTTCATCTTTCTCTAAACCACAGATAACATCACGCCATTCTAGGCTGTGCTGAATAGAGGCAAGTCTGCATTGATCGAAAAACTCTTCATAGTATATTTCAGAATCCCTTGTTAACACGTCAACCTTCAAAATAGCATTCCCTTAATGAAGCATGTTAGGGTAACAGTGACCATTCAAGAATAAATAATAATTTTCTATGCTCTTTTCTTGCTGTTCTTCGATTGATGATGGTCTAATTTCTCTAACCATGCGTATAGCTTCTTTAGGTTTGATATGCTTTTGAGACATTAAAAAGCACGCCAGAACGGCTCCAGTTCTACCATATCCACCAAGACAGTGAACTAAAACTGGTTTTCTCTGCCTAATTTTCTCCTCGATAAACGTGCAGGCTTGATGCAGTTTTTCGACGCTGGGCGGACCATGATCAACCATAGATAAATGGAGGTAATCGAACCGCTTCCCCTCTTTACTTCTAAGCCATTCTTGAGGCAGCGGGTCTTCCGTAAGGCTTAGAATAGCTTTTATACCCCGCCACTTTAGCCAAATTACGTCAAAACGCGAATGCGGTTTGGCGGATGCGGCCAACTTGCCTTCTATAACCCAACTAAACCCTTTCGGCCCAAAGTTCAGTCTAGACGTCTTAGGGAGATAACATATGAGGAAAGTTTTCATTCGATATAATGCTGGTCCCATATCAGTCAACTGGAAAACATCGTGCGCCTTTCTGACAGTACTAGCATTAAATGCAATAACGTCTCTCATGGCGGATAATAGTGGTGGAGAGGAATATCCCGGCAGTTTTAATTTTCGATTTTTGATTATAGTTCTTAACCATGCGGTTTCTCCTCCCAAAAACCACTGATAGAAGGCGGTATGTGAACCTGTGACCGGAGAACCTATATCCTTGTTCCAGTACATGCAATGCAGGGCTGGAAAGTCTACACCCGCCGCAATTGCGAGAGACAACGTTCCCCAGTACCGTCCGTTAATCTCCATCAAAACAAACGCGTTCGAGCGTAAATCTTTCCTAAACTCGACCATCGCAACACCTCTGTATCCCAAGCTTTCTAATAAGCGCTCTCCAAACAACTTGAGTCTCTCATCATGGTGGCTTCTCGCGAGGGTGCTGATCCCACCCCATCCAAGAGACTCGTGAACCCGCTCATGCATAAAATGGGCTATTTTTCTCTTGTTATTATTATAGAGCGCGAAGAAACCATAGCCTTTTCCCGGAATGTATTCTTGCACTAAGAAATCTTCACCAGATATATTTCGTTTAAGAAAGGTTTTCATCTGCTCTTTTGAAACAATCAATTTGCTGTGAATCCAAGGATGTTTGTAGGGGTGTCTAGGCTTAACAACCAGCGGATAACTTAAATCAGATTCTTTAAATTTAAAATCTGGCAGTGACACGGTCTTTGGTATAGATATCCCAAGTTTTTCAGCTATTTCAAGCGTCTCCTTTTTATCTAAGGTGACCCTCCTGCATGTAGGGTCGTAGGCTAAATCCGCAAAATCAGTAATTTCATCCAGATGGTTAATGATAACGTGATCTTCGTGATCACCCAAAGGAAAAATGAGGTCAACATTTTCTATCTTAATCAGCCTAAGCAGTTGCTGTGCAAATGTGTTGGGATGCGTAAATGGATGTTGGCTGATGAGCCTCTTATTCTTGACAAACTTGGAGTAAAAAGCGAAATTGTAAGTGCTTCCCTTATATCCGACGCAGACAAAGTCTACGCCACTTTTGAAGAGCGACCTTGCTATGGTAAGCCCCGCTCTGTCTGCGGATACAAGAACCTTCATGAAGACACCAAAAGTTTTAACTGTAAATTTAACGGCAATGTGCGCGACTTAAAAATCGAAAAAATACGTCTCATATCCGCTCTTAAAGGTGAGGTTTATGAATGACTTAAGAGATGGGGAAATTTTGCTTGAGTCACTTTTTAAGTTCGGTTTTTTTAGCTGATCGTAACGTATACTTGGAGCGTCATGAGACGGAAACAGAACAATTAAGCCTGAAAGCCCCGGAGTGTAATAGGTTTCCCGTAAATCTTTAATATTGGAATCAGGAAGCACAAGACCTCTAAGGTCATTACCATTGCTGGCGACAATAAAGGGGTTGTCTGAAAGGAAGCTTCTTGATCCTTCGTTAAAATTGCAAAATTTTATCGCGTAAATCTCCGCGTCTCGTCCTCTATAAGGTTTTATCTTCATGCCCCATTCTCTCTTGTAGCAAAATATTCCATCTGACAGGAACGGTTTGCTAATGCTGTAATCTATAACCTTAAAGCCTTGCTGTTTAGCCCATAGGATTAGGGAATGTAATGCCGTGTGCCCTCCCTCTGTTAAGTACTGTTCGACCTCGCTGATGCCAAGCACCGGAATATAAAGCTCGTCTCCGTGTGGAACATATATAGCGCCAGAAATGCATGCACCATCTTTTGTTTTTACAAGTAAGAGCCCGCCACTTTGAAATAATCTTTCACATTCAGCAAAGCTCACAACCCGGGCGGCTTTCTCATGTCTCTTTAAGACCCGTGGCACATACATTTCCTTGTAAAAAGACTTTAATCGCTCTCGATCATTTGTAATTTCAAAAGTGTATCCAAGCCCTTGTATTTTTCGAATCCTCTTTCTTTTACTGCGGCTCATTCTCGCTAAGATATTCTCCCATTGGTCAGAAACGTCCAGAGTAAAATCTACAAGAGGTGCCACAAAAAATAAATTGGAAGAGAAAAACTCGGAGAAAGAATCGCTGGCATTGGCAATGGCGATATCCGGACTGTTGCTGGCAATAAGCTTGGGGATCTCGCGGAAAGCTTTTCGCCCTAAAAATCTAATCTTTAGATTGCCAGTAAACAATTGCTTAGAAAAGTATTCGACAATTTCCCTGCGCGCGAAAACAATTATGGAAAGGTTGCTTCTTCCCTTTTTCGTTTCGCCTTCAATTAGGAAAGAAGGTATATGACATACTCTAGGTCGGATTTTACCAAAGAATTTTAATTGAAGCGTCCGCCAAATTAACCAGCGAATAAGCTCGCCCGCTTTGCTCATAAAATTCACAATTTCCTTTTCCTTAATATATAAGAGCGCGCTACGGTCTAGCTTTAGGCTCCTTATAGATGTACATAGTAAATTCCCAAAGTTGATAATCATGGATTATTTCGAACCATCTGCTAAGATTTTTAACACAGAAAGATGTGATTTCGCTTATCGGGCAATAATATAGCTCTTTGTCTTCGTAGTCTACATACTCCGTCATGAAATTTACAGCTATTCCCTCTCTGCACAGGCTCCATAATCTCGAAAGTATCGCTTGTATCCATTTCTTATGGAACTCTTTGTCTGAAACCGTTTTCAAATTGAAAACACCTGATACTATGATATAATCGAAAAATTCTTCATACTGTTTGAGATCATCTTTTAAAACGTTAACAACTTTAAAGTTTGCTTCTGGATGTCGGCTCCTAGCGACATATATCATCTTCTCGGAAATATCCCACCCATAATAATCGCATTTAACACTGTTCTCTTCTAAAAAATCTAGCAGTAGAGCATTTCCGCATCCAAAATCCAATATTTTTTTGCCGCTTAAATCGTCAATTTTTACTAAAATTCGGAACCTCAACCAAGTTTTGTTTTTACCAACCCAATGAACAGCCTCCGGCGAATTAGGATCATGTTTTTCCAAGTGATCCTCATAAGCCTTTTTTAGTTCTTCTGAGTACTCATAGATTGACAGCTGCTGGTCACCTATTTATGCCCTTTTTAAGGCGCGAAAACTCTCAAGCAGCAAGTGAAAATACCAGCCCAGCGAAGTATTAACCATGTAATATCTAAATAAGATGTTGTAATAGTTAAGTTCTCTTTGAAGTTTTAACGCAAACGATGATTTATGCGCGTTACAACCGTTTTCTTTAGCATTGCAGTTAACATAGTTTCCGACATTCTGCAATGGTTCTCTTAACCATCCCGCTATTCCTTCTTTAAACCCCTTCATAGCTTTTCTAAGATATATTTCTCGAAGGCTTTCCCGATCCAATATCTTCTCTGTCCAGTTTTCAGGATGGGTTAGAAGCTGAACCCTTTTTGGGCTATCGTCAATCAATACTCTTAAGCCTTGTGCCGGCGTCCATATCCTGCAGGAGTCATGGATGAACAAGTCTCCTCGAAAATACGGATGATTAGCATTGATGTAACCTCTGATAGAAGCAAACGGATCTTTATCCCAAGGACCATGCCTCGAAATACTATATACTCTCTTTCCGGTAAGATGTTCCAACAATTTTACCTGGAGCTCCAGCGTTTTTCCCAAATCTTTATTGTAAACTCGAAACTGTGATGGATGGTAATGAAGCCCAATTTCATGGCCTAACTTTAATATTTGCTTTAAAATACAAGGATTGTTTCCCTCCAGCAGATTGTAAAACCTGTTTGAAAACATGAAAAAATATGTCGACTTAACGCCTAGACTATTCTCTACTTTTGCCATTTTAAGCGCTGCCGATGGGGAAACATCCACATCATGCCTAAGTATAAGGTAGGGAAAAGTCTTCCGCAGGATGCTGCATGCGGGAACAATCTTATAAACCTGCTTTAAATAACGTAATAGGCTTATATAGCCTTTTAAAGTGAAATTTTCAAGCTCCATTAAATCTGGTTTTTCCAATCGCCAGCGCCCCAAAACTGCTTTCAAGATCAGAATTCAAGAAATCTTCCTAAAAATCTATCAATTTTTACGCATTTAGCTGCCTTTATTCCCAAGTCATAAATAGCAGAGTTCAACCTTTTATTTACGAACCTTACGCCGAAGTTTCGCCTATACGTCTTCGTCCAGTTAAATTTATATGGCTCAGCGCCTTTCATGAAATCGAATTCTTTTATCCCTTTTCCTACGCATTTCTCCATGAGTTTTATGATTGCAAGATTTCCAACACTGTACTTGGCGTAGGCTGGGTCAAACCCCGATAATCCACCATATATAACACGATTATACTCAAGACAATGTAAACCCGCGACAGGCTCACCGTTCGCCGTTAAGAAGTAGAGTGCTAACCATCCTCTGTTCGCCATAATGTTCGCTGCATCCAAACTAAAATTAATACGCTTCGAATTGTTATATACACCCGGCATCCCTTGCGATTGCCACTTTTTTTGATGTAAGCAGATAAAGGTATGCATTGCTTGCTCAACTGAGCCAATTTCATCGTATCGCTTTAATTCGACCCGTCCATAGTCCTTTTCCAACTTCTTCAAGTATCTTCGTATATTGCGGCGTAAACTTGCGCTTATTCTGCTCATCAAAACTTCCGTAGACTTTGGAATCTCTAAATATGGGCAAATAACGCCTTCTTTAAATTCGAATGTAACAGATGCTTCTCTTGAAATTTTAGGCAGCAGTTTCAACAATATAGATGATCCTGGAATATCGTATAGGTATATGAAATCCCAATCGCCTTGTTGAAAAAGATATTGTAAGAGTAATTTTAGGCACTTCGCTTCCCTTTCGGATAGTATAAGGCCAGTGTAGTCCGCATGCATGTACGCTAAAGGTTCTATTGCGTTATAACTGAATGAACATGCGAGATTGTAGCGTGATAGCCGAAGGGGAGCAATCGCAATAGTTCTATCACCGTCTTTTATGCATAAAACCTTTAGCTTCCTTCCATCACCAAAATGCTTAACATAAGTGGACATAAATTCCCAAGTGAGCAGGACATGGTTATCACTACTTTTTTCTAAGACTCTATTCCACTCGCCTTTTAATTCGAAAAAGCGATCAACATCATTAATCTCCATAACACGCAGACTTCCCAAAATTTCCCACCTTATTTATTAAAATTTTCCTTAAAAATTTCACATTCACCGTTAGAGTAAATTCTATTCGCATAATCCC
Source organism: Caldifarciminota bacterium (assembly GCA_039803305.1). Lineage (GTDB taxonomy): Bacteria > Hydrothermota > Hydrothermia > UBA1063 > UBA1063 > UBA1063. The sequence continues at coordinate 680 of JBDRYG010000046.1, read as the reverse complement.
AAATATGGGAGATGCTTGCCGTATTCCATGAACGAGAACCCAGTATAATGACATCAACCACGTTCACCCGATTCAAATAGATTATATCCTTCTTTGCGGGCCTACTAACATTCGATAAAACCATTAAATAGTTGCTGTAAACCATGCCGTAACCGTTTAATAACACGTAAGCCGATGTAATGTCAGCGTAAATCTTTGAATCTCTGATATTTTTTGAAACCCAAAATGCGCCAAAAACTTCAGTCTCATAAAAATATCCTATAGCCCAATGAAGAAAAACATTTTTCATCCGATGTTTACTTAACGGTAACGAATAGCTATCTGTCCCTGTAAATTCATATACAAAACCAGTTTGAAACAAAAAATAGGGCACTAAAACAGCAACCATCAGCAAAGAAACTATAATCTCTCTTTCTCGTTTCAATATTCGCCTAACAATCGCATCGGCGCCCAAAGCACATAAAGGCGCTAGAAAGAACAACAACACGTGGAAAAACCTTGTCATATTCATTGTGTTTGCTAAACCAGGCACAGCTATAAGTGCAGACAATAATACCATAGCTGTCATAATGAACATGAACCACTCCCTTTCAACCTGATTTTTCTTTCGCTTGAATAATAGGTCAATGAATCCTATAACGATGAGAACTTCAATAATATAAGCAAACACCCTGCTGAAC
>JBDRYG010000045.1:0-13976 GCA_039803305.1 Caldifarciminota bacterium | reverse complement strand
AAAAAGGTGCTTTATCAATACCAACTAATATGGGTATTCCATCCGGTTCTGGGAGCTGTGCAAGTTGAACTTGAGCTTCGCTTGAATTAGCATCATCTTGAGTTTCAGAAATCTCACAGATAGAAACTACTGCCTCATCGTCATAATCCTCTGGCTTTCGGCAAGAAAAAACTAACAAAGACCCAAGACATAAGCCTAAATACAATAACTTTGATGCTACCTTCATAACTCACCTCCTAAAGATAATTATATTCCTGATAACACTTGCTGTCAAGAGAGAGTGTAAAAGGGTTTTACGCTTTGTTGATACTCTCCAAGATCTTTTTCAGCAAAAGGGCCTTATTAGACTCTATATAGCCCATTAATTCACTAAAAGGATTTTCCTCACAAAAAACAGGATAATGCTCGAGGCAAACGAGTTTCCTAACCTCTTCCGCTGTAACTACATCAAAATACACTTTTTTCTTTACACCTTTCATATTTATAACAAGCGCGAGCCAGATTAACCTTATTTCTATGGGCAAGCCCTTTACTATATCCGTAAACCTTTCAAGGTCAATATGTTTAACATCCCAGATGTCTAGCCCGTGTAAATATAGAACTGCAGCATTAATTATTATTGCCTCAACGATACGTGGAAGACTCATATCTTCTTCGGAAAGATATGAAAAACTCTCTAAGGCAAGGCTCAAAGAAGCATCAGATTCTCCCTTGAAAAGTTTAATTGCACTAAGATAACTCATTACCTGGAATATCCTATTTTTTATTTCAAGATTACGGTATATTCTCAACGATTCTTCAAAAAATTCTTCAGAGGAATCAAAATCCATATCCCTGTATGCAAGTAAGGCCTTTAGAATACCATACAGGGCTTTTCTACTTTGATTAAACTCAATTAAAGTTAGATCTATTGAGCTAAGTATTTCCCTTGCAAGTTTTAACTCTCCCGTATCAATCAAAATCCCGGTGAGGTTTAACTCGGTATCAATGCGATAGTCTGGTAAATTAAGGGTTATAAACAGATTACGAGCCTCAAAGAGATACTCTTTAGCCTTGTCAATATGTTCTCGAGAACTATAGTAAACTCTCCCAAGATTGTTTAACACAACAGCGAGTAAAAATCTGCTACCGGACTTTTTTACCACCTCCAGAGCATCCATTAGATATGTCTCTGCACTTTTATAATCCTGTAAGCTTACATATATTTGACTAATGTTTATAAGAATTTTTGCCTGCGAAATATTTTCCCCAATTTCCTCAAAAAGCAACCTGGCCTTTTCGTAATAATCTAAGGCATAGACAAGACTAGACTTTTCACCTTGAGTTTGAAGAATATTACCCAGAAGGTTAAAGCATGCCCCAAGGGTTTTAAGGGCTTCTCTAGAACTCAAACCAGATTTTTCTATCGTATGTATACTTTCGTTAGCGAATTCTTTGGATTTTTCAACATTACCCAACCTCCAGTAAACCCACGCTTTCTTGTAGATCGCATACGCCCTCAGTTCCGGGTCTATTGAATTTGAAGCCTTTTCTAAGAACTTAAAAGCTTCTTCAAATTTCAATTCTTTTTCCAATATGCTTGCCAACAATACTTCATACTTAAGGCTGATTGTAGAATCTTCACCAATAAAGGGTAGACTTGAGTTGATAATCTCTTTAGCTTTCTCGTACTCCCCTAACCCTTCGAGACACTGCGCAATTTTAAAGTTAACTTCCGGATCCGCCTCTAAGGATTCATATGCCTTCAAAGCGTAGGAATAATAACCTTTATTAAAAGCCTTGTCCCCCGCAAGCTCGAAAAAGAAGCGAGCTTTTTCTACATTTGCACCTTTTTCAAAGTGGTAAGCAGTAAGAAAAAGCAAATGCTCATCCTTATCCGGTATTCTTTCAAGCTCCTCTGCTACCATCCGATGAAGGCTTTCCCTCTCTTTCCTCGTTAAAAGGGAGTAAACTGTCTCCCTTAGAAGTTCATTTTTGAAAACATACTCATTATCTTCTCGCAAATAGGATGAATCCTGCATTATGATAAAGCCCTCTTTTTCTAAGAGTGCCAAATCATATTCTATATTTCTACCTAAAACCCGTTCCAGAATTTTCTTCCAGAAATTCCTCCCAAATATAGATGCAGTCTTAACCACCTCCCTGGTACTTTCGGGAAGCTCATCCACAATACTCAGTAATACACCCGCAACAGTCTCCGGAATAGAAAATTCAGTAGACTTAAATCTAACGGGATTGTAATCAATAAGTCCTTTAGAGTTTAAGAAATATATAAGTTCTTCTATAAAAAAAGGGTTACCCTTGGTCTTCTCTGCAATTTCGGAGATAAAAGTCTGCGAAATACCATCCTTTTCAACCCCCAAAAGGGTACTACAAACCTCCCTTATAAACTCTTCCCCTAGACCTCCTAAGTATACCTCCTCTTCAAAATGGACCATGGGAATTCTATCTCTCGTTGCAAGAATAAAGACAACACATGCTTTATGAACACGCCCTTTTAAATCTGTGAGAAACAAAAAGCTCTCTTTATCAATATATTGAGCATCATCAATGAAGATTATTATATGCCCAAACTTAATAGCAAGTAGCTGAAATAAACTAGACAAATACTCCGAAGTTGATTCAGGAGACGAGAAACTAAGCTCGGTACCCAGGAAGCTCAAGACCCTGTTTGCAAGTAACTCAGCCTCTATTGCTGAAATATTAAAACTTTCTATCAAGAAACTCTTAATCTTTTCTCTTGACAATCTTTCCCCAAGAGACGTCATCAAAAGGTCATTAAAAAGTAGGCTTACCAAAAAATAAGGTTTTTGCTTCACAGGATCACATTTGAGCAAAAAAATCCTCGCATCAGGGAACTTCTCACTTATAAGCAGTTTAAGCTCTGAGCAAAAACGAGTTTTCCCAATTCCTGCCTCGCCTTGTATATCAACAAAAAAAATACCTTCAGATAACCTAACCTGTGAATACCATTTTATAAGCTTTTCAATTTCCTGTTCTCTCCCGGTGAAAGGAGTTACAAACCGCCCTCTTATTGAAAACTCGTTTATGTTTGGTTTTTCACCAAGAATTTCAAAAACCTTCACAGGCTCTTCTCTTCCTCTGACCTTAAAATTCCCTACTTCCCTAAAATAGAAGTTTTTGTTCTCGATTTCATAAACAGAAGCTGTCACATAAATTTTACCCGGCTCAGCGAGCTCCTCTACTCTTTGTGATACATTTACAGTATCTCCTAAAACAGTGGGTTTTTCACCAGCAATAGAAGACCAAAGAGCCTCCCCAAAATTTATACCAATTCTTAGTTTAATATCCGTATTCTTCTTTTCATTGATCTTCTTTAGTAACTCTTGCATCTGCAAAGCTGTGACGATAGCTCTCCTTGCATCATCACCCTTAGATAGTGGAACACCAAAAACAGCCATTACTGCATCACCTATAAACTTATCAAGATATCCACCATTTTTCTCAATAATGTTCTTAAACTCTCTAAAAATAGTATCAATTATCTCTTGCAAATCTTCTGGATCTAAAGTTTCAGATAAAGATGTGAAACCCTTTATGTCTGCAAACAAAACGGCAACATTTCGACGTTCAGGCCTTATCATATTTCAGTTTCAAATTTCTTACATTATTATAAAGTTAAGAGGATGTGGATTCTTTTTGGACTTTTAACGGGTATTATCGCAGGTATAATAAGTGGATTTTTTGGAGTGGGAGGTGCTACAGTTATAACCCCTATCCTTATATACTTTTTCAGGATGTCGCAACACAAGGCCCAAGGAACTTCTTTAGCAGCCTTACTTCTTCCGGTTGGTTTCCTTGCGTTTTTACAGTATTACAAAGCAGGAAACTCAGATATCAAACTAGGACTTACTATATCGGTAGGTCTCTTTATCGGGGGGCTTTTTGGCGGTGCAATTGCACAGAAAGTAGACCCGGCTTTTTTAAGAAAAGCCTTTGCCATCTTCCTTATTTTAGTAGGAATGCAGCTGTTTTTCAAAAGATAGAAATACCCTTGAACCAATCTTTATGTCTGTAAAAGAATTTCCCTGCAAACCACCCTAATACTCCACCAGCCAGAACATCAGTAGGCCAATGCCTCCTCAGATAGACACGGGAAAGCGCAACTCCCCCTGCCCACAAGTACAGAGGAGCTCTATATTTCGGGTATAATTCACTATAAAAACTCGCAATGTAAAAGGCAACAGCAGAATGGCCAGACGGGAAAGACGAATTAGATCTACTCGTTTCTCCATCAGGCCTTCTTCTATTTGTCACATATTTGATCGACTGTAAAACCACAGAAGAAGTTATTAGTCCCGCGGTATAAGATTTCATGCAGGTAAAATCTTTCTCTTGGGAAAAGGACCAATAACAAAGTGAACCAAAGAGAACCACTTCAGTATTCGCACTCTTAGACAAAACCTTAAAGGAATAATCTGATACAGGCGACATTAAAAAGCCTCTAAATTTATAAAGAGCGAGAGAATCAATTTCCTGGAAAGAGAGCGAGAAAAAAAGATACAAAATAATATTCATCGCAGAAGTCTCCTTTTTACCTCGTTTAAATCTATATCTTCCAGTATTTCTAAAACCTTACGAGGCTCTCTAAAACCACTGATAATTCGAACTTTTCCCGGGGATAGATTTAGTTTTTTCTCTAGGTATTGAACCAAATCTCTATTTGCCCGATTTTCAATCGCCTTCTCCTTCACGGAAATAACAAAAATTTCCTTGCTCGCATCAAAAACAACACTATACTTCTTGGACCCAGAAATGACTTTAACAATAAAGCGAGCCACCATATATAAATTATAGTGTATTAGCCTGGAATATCGCTATCCTTGACATTTTTATAAGGATACTCTAAAATTTTTGTAAAATAATTATGCCAGAAGGCTTTTTGCACGATCCTTTAACAAATGTTTATCACCGTAATTATCTATTTTTTAGGCTAAATGAAGAAATCTTAAGAGCTAAGCGAAAAGGCTCACCGCTTTGTATTTTCTTCATTGATTTAGACTTTTTTAAGATGATTAACGATAACTTAGGACATCAAGTTGGTGACGAAGTCCTTAAACAGTTTTCCGAAAACCTTAAGATTTCTCTCAGGGAATCAGATCTCATTTTTCGCTACGGCGGGGACGAATTCGTCATACTCCTCCCTGAAATGCTTTTGGATGACGCCTTGAAGATAGCACAAAGACTTAAAGAACAAATTGAATCTGCCGGATACGGTCCATCTAAAAACTTAAGACTGTCTATCAGTATAGGAATCTCACAGTTCCCTATAGACGGACTAACTGCCGAAGAACTCTTGAAAGCCGCTGATGAAAGAACTTTACTTAGCAAAAAATCGGGTAGGGGAAAGATTATAACTCGCTCTGAAATGCAAACGGAATTACCAAGCCTTACTCTTTCAGACCTTAGAATAGTTGGAAGAGACAGAGAGCTACATACTTTCTCCAGATTATTGAGTGATTTTAAAAATGATAACAAAAGATTTGTCACAATAATCAGGGGGTTGAGAGGAGTTGGGATTACTAGACTAATTAATGAAATTTCTAAAATTGCACAACTGTTAGATTTAAATTTCATAAAGGTTACCATTCAGGAGAAAGACAGCTGGTCGCCTTCTCCTATCTACAAAGCCATGCTAAGAGAACTGATCACCCCAGAGATTTTTGAAAGGCTAGATGAAGATAAAAAGTCTTTAGTAGCTACTCTACTACCTAATATCGGGTACAAGAGTAAAGACACTACAGTCACAATTAATGAAATGAAACTATATCACATAGTAAAAGAAATATTTAGCGAATACCTTCCTAACAGCTTAGTTCTGGCAATAGACAATGGTCATTTGCTGCAACAGAAATGCATTAAAACTCTCGCAAACTTAATCAAAGATGAGTCTACTAGAAAAATTTCATTTATAATTTCGAAAAGATCCAAAAATTTACTGGAAGAAGTCTTAAAGTCGGCTCATGGTGAGCTGTACTTTTTCGACATCGCGCCTTTAAATAGAGAAGAAGTAAAGACTATTTTATGGCAACTTTTAAGAAATGAACCCCCTGATGAATTTGTCGACTGGATAATGTCGAAAACAGGCGGAAGACCACTATACATAGATAAATTACTAAACGCTCTTTTGATTTCAAGAAAAATTATTCCATCAGAAGATCGCTACATAATAACTGACTCATATTACATAGAAACCGATAATTTCCTCTTACCATTAGTTGAGGAACTTTCTAACCTTAATCCGCTTGAAAAGGAAATTCTTAGCTTCTGCGCTGTTTATAATATAGATTTTTCAACCTCCATCATTTCAGCAATCACAGAATATCCAGTTAATCAGATCCTCGAAATTTTGGATAATCTGGTAAAAAACGGATATATTGAAGAAATAATACCTTATAACCTTTACAGATTCACAAACCCGTTCGTCAGAGAAATTATAATAGCGGAAATCCCTAAGGAAAAACGGGTTAGCATGCACTACAAAATAGTAAGGGCGCTGGAATCAAATCCTGAGGAGAGCTCAAGACTAAACCCTCAAATACTTTATGAACATTACATCGAATGCGGGATGGAGAACAAAGCAATTCCTTACCTTGAGCTAATAATTAAAAATGAGATAAAGAAACGAAATTACCGAAAGGCACTTAATTATATTCGGAGAATCTTTTCTGTAGCTGAGCATAAACTAACAATCGTTGAAAAGATCTCTCTACTAAGAAACTGGGCTCTCTGCCTTCGATATGAAGGTGAATATGAAGAGAGTCTACTAAAGCTTTATCAGGCAATGGAACTCGCTAAAAAATTTTCTGAGAAATACCAGGAAGCACTTCTGCGACTGGATTTAGCATGGATCCAACACGAGATACAAAAAGCATCTGAGCTTTTACTAAATGTTCAGGAAATAGAAAAGCTTGCAAATGAGCTGGGTGATAAGGACATATTATCAAATGCTCTTATTTATAAAGCACTATATTATTTGGACTTTCAAAAAAATATTACAAAAGCAGTCCTGATTTTAGAAGAAATCCCACCTCTTCAAAAAGAGGAGGAAAACCACGAAATACTTGCGAAAACTTACGCTAATCTTGGAAAGTGCTATATGCAGCTTAAAAAGTACCAAAAGGCGAAAGAATGTTACGAACTTGCAATATATCATGCAAAATTTACTGATAGAGCAGACTACCTCGCAGCCACTATGATGAATTACGCGACCTTACAGTATGCAATTCAGGATCTGGAGAGTGCAAGAATTACTCACGAAAAAGCTTTAGAGATAATCAGGCGGGAAAACTTAAGGAACCTATTGCATCATTCATACTTTAATTTAGCTATGATATATGTAAACTATGGAGAATACACCCTCGCAATTAACTATCTGGAGAGGGCCATAGATAATACAGCAGAAATAGGGCTTGTAAACGATGAACTCGCCTTTAGGGCAATCTTACACGGAGTTAAAGCCTACTTGGGCGATTATAGATATAATGCAGAGAAGTTGGAAGAAATTGTCAGCAAAGCAACATCTGAAAATATTCCTTATGCCTTTGAAAGAGCTACAAGCTACCTAATTCCCATATATTCAATGCTTGGAGACATTGAGAACCTCAAAAAAACAGCAAATAGAGTGACGAAATTCAAAAATCTACGATCCAAGAAAATAGCTGAGTCTGCTTTGTTGGAAGCCATGGTTGTATTCTCAGAAAATCCTAATGAATATACAGATTTAATTTCCTCAAGACTTAAAGAATCTATCGATTCCTCGGATTTACTTACCGAACTCTCTCTATCAACTTCTCTTTACATGATAAAACTTATAACCAATGAAGATGTTAAGGTTAACTTTGAACAACTCCTCCAACGTGCAAAAGGAAGTCATCTTTTAAAACAATACATAGATATTATTCTCGCAGAGTTAATACTTGGGCGATTCAGTATTAGATACCTCGAAGAGATGCAAAATAACGAAACAAAAATGAACTTAAAGCAGAAAATTCTATTAAAAATCGCCGAAATTAGAAACTCAATATTAAGTGTTGATCTAGAAACCGCTGAGGCTAAAACCTCAAAAGTGCTAGAAATAATAAATCACTCAGAAAATAAATATTGCGAAGTTCTGTTATATAGAATGCTCATAAAGGAATTTGCTGGATCCAACCCGACAGTTGTAAATGAATGCCAGCGAAAACTTTCAAATTTAACGATAAGTAGCCTTAAAGAACTCGTTTTACCCTGAACTTAAATAACACATCCCTCAGCTTATTATCAAAGATATGAATTAACCCAAAGTAAATTGCAACTAACAGGAATCCAGACACAGCCTTAAATATTTCACTTAGATTAATAAATTCTCCGACATAATAACCTGCAATAAAAAAAACAATTGGCGCAATAAAAATTAGAAAGCTCGCTATTACAATCCCTGCAGTCTTTTCCTCAATTATTACTATATCACCTATGTTCAAATTCTTACTATGAATTTCAATCAGTTCCTCGACATCTTTCTTAGTTCCAAGGCTACAGAATTTAGAAAGGGCACAGGACGAGCAATTACCCTCTTTTAGAATTTTTACAAGATATACATCCTTTGATTTACTGGATACTACAATTCCCTTAATTTCCTCGGTCATGTAGAAATCACTTTTGCAAATTTTTCATCAATGGTTATTGCCCCAGTGGGACATGGTTTAACTACCTCTTCTGCCTTTTCGTCTACCTCTTTGGGATTTATAATAATAGCAAGATTATTCTCAAGCTTCATGCTCCCCTCTGGCGCGGCCTTAACACATAAACCACAACCAATACAGGCAACTTTACAATAACTTTTAGCTACAGGTCCTCTATCTAAACTTTTACAAAAAACAAACACCTTCCTTTCAACTGAAACGAGCTCCAGAAGACCTCTTGGGCAGGCCTCTACACATTTACCACAGGCTGTACATTTTTCCTCAATAATGTGAGGTAGACCATCATCCCCCATAAACATGGCACCAAATTTGCATGCTTCCACGCAGTCACCGAAACCAAGACAACCGTAAACACAACCCTTATCCCCCTTCAAAGTAAAATCAGCTACCCTACAGGAATTAATTCCGTTATAGGAAGCTCTCCTTGCAGCGTTTTCGACACTACCTCTACACATCAATTTCGCAACTTTCTTCTCCACACTTACCGCATCGAGTCCCAAAATATGGGCAATCTTATTTGCAACTTCCTGTCCTCCAGGAGCACATTTAGCAATATTGGTCTCTTTACCATGGGCAAGTACCTCAGCGTATCCAGCACACCCAGGGTAACCACAGGCACCGCAGTTAGCCCCCGGTAATACCTCAATAATCAACTCCACACGGGGGTCCTCATGTACTGCCAGCTTCTTGTAGGCGATTACAAGAAAAATCGCAAAAGACAAGCCAAGACCTACCGATAAAAGAATACTGGTTAACAAAATGCTCATTTTCTAATCCTCCCTATTGCAGCGATATTATTCCGGAAAATCCCATAAAAGCAAAAGCCATTAAGCCAGCAATTAGAAGGGTTATTGGGGCACCTCTTAGAGCTCTGGGCACATCCCTTACCTCCAGTTCTTCTCTTATACCTGCGATGAGAAGTAAGGCAATCACAAAACCCACCCCAGCACCGAATCCAAAGAAAGTATTTTCAATAAGATTGTAGTTTCTCATAGAACCAAGAAGAGCAAGTCCTAATACGATACAGTTTGTTGTTATAAGGGGCAAAAATATTCCAAGGGCTTTATAGAGCGCCGGTGAGGTCTTTTTAATTACCATTTCGACGAACTGCACAAGAACAGCGATTACAAATATAAAGACAATAATTTGCAAAAATTCAAGGTGTAAAGGCCTTAATAGAAAATGGTCTAACAAATTCGTGATTATAGCTGTCATTGTCATAACAAAAGTTGCAGCAAAACCCATTCCAATAGCAGAAGAAACCTTAGCAGATACACCCAGAAATGGGCACAAGCCAAGGAAATAAGTTAAAATAAAATTATTTGTAATTGCTGCCGCAAAAAATATAACTAAAGGTTTCAACATAATTATCCTCCTATTCTTTTCGTGTCAACAAATTCATAAATCCGATGAGCAATGCTAACGTAAGGAACGCACCTGGTGGAAGAATCATCACTAATATGGGTTTATACCATGCCCCTAAAATTTTATACCCAAAAATGGTGCCAAAACCCAGGATCTCTCTAATTGCACCCATAACCACTATCGCAATAATATAACCCAGGCTCATTCCGAGCGCATCCATAATAGAAGCAACTAACTTATTTCTCCGGGTGAAAGCCTCCTGTCTACCCAGAATAATACAATTTACCACTATTAAAGGTATATAAGGACCAAGAGCCTTTGAAATATCTGGGAATTTCGCTTTTAGGAAAAGATCAGCGATGGTAACAAAAGTAGCAATGACTACAATAAAGGAAGGTATCCTTACTTCGTTTGGTATTATATCTTTTATAAGTCCAATCACAAAAGATGAGAAAAACAGCACAAACAACACTGAAAGCCCCATAGATATACTGTTAATCACAGCATTGGAAACTGCAAGTACAGAGCACAAGCCCAGGAGTTGAACAAGTACGGGATTTTCAATAAAAATACCCTTTAAAAACTCGTGAGACAAACTTTTGTTATTTTGTGCCATTTAATTTAACTCCTTTTTTAGTATTTCAAAAGCCTGATTAACAGCAGAAACTATAGCATCCTGGGTAATCGTGGCACCAGTTAAAGCTTGTACGTCCTTCAACTTTATAGGCGGGGTTTTCCCTCTGATCTTCTCACAAAGTAGAGAGAGATTTTTTTCATTGGTAAAGTATTCTGAACCTCTCAGAACTTTCAAATCCAACACTCTTGAAAGAGCACCATCGGTAATCACAAGAACGGCGAGGGTATCCTCATAACCAAGTACCTTTGAAATCACAGCATAACCCAATACTCCCCCTAAACTATCCGTAAGCGCGTAGAATTCACCTTTATTTTTAACCAGGACATTACCGAAGATATTCTTTGAGAAAGTTAGTATATTTTCATCAACTTCACCACTTTTACTTCCTTGAGAAGTGTAGTTCTTCAGAATTTCCTGGGCTTTATTTACAATATTAACAACGGACTTTGAGGAAATAGTGGCACCTGTAATCGCCTGGATTTCCTTATCACTTTCAGGGGTTTTGCCTTTCACCACATTTAAGGGCAGCATTTTGCCTTTAAATTGATCTTTAAACCAATCCTCAACTATACGATTCCCAAGTCCTGGGGTTTCAGAGTTTTCAATTATTTCTATACCAAGAACCCTGCTGCAATCCGTGTTAAATCCTACCATTACTTTAATAGGCCCCTGGAATCCAGCACCCGAAAGTAATACTCCATAACCCAAAAGCTCACCGTCCTGCGCTTTAGCTAACATAATTGTGGTATTATCGTCTATCTTAACTTCTTCATAACTCTCCGAACCGCTGACTACTTTCGCGAGGGCTCTCTTTTTTGCTTCATCTGCGTTTCTCTCAATATCCTTTTTTGTGGAAGTATATGTATATGCCAGAACACCACCCGCAAACCCAATTATTGCAGTTAAGACGATAACCATTTGATATTCTTTCTTCATTTTCTAACCTCCCCCAATATTCTTGGCTCAGCAAGCCTATCTATCCAGGGTCTTATAGTATTTACTATTAATATACTAAACATTACACCTTCGGGGTAGCCTGAAAATAACCTAATTAGAACAACCAGGAAACCGGCAATAATTCCATATACCACCCGGCCTTTGGGCGTAATTGGTGATGTAACCATATCCGTTATCATATAAAACGCACCCAACATAAGACCGCCAGCAAGAATATGAAACAGAGGGTCAGGATATTTACCAGGGTTTATTAACCACATTATACCGCCAAAGAATGCCGTTGATAATATATACGAAAGGGGCAATCTCCAATCTACATATCCTTTGATAATCAAAAGAAGCCCCCCGATCAAAATAAGAAGTGCTGATGTTTCACCCATACATCCAGAAACATTTCCCCAAAAGAGATCCTTATAAGGGGTCATTACCTTTGCAAATTTGAAACTTGCAAGAGGTGTTGCTCCCGTGAAGGTATCAGGATTCATAAAACGAGTAGGGACCCATTTTGTCGTTTCATTCGGGAAAGAAGCCATTAAAAACGCCCTCCCAATTAGAGCTGGGTTAAATATATTTTGTCCTATACCACCAAAAAACTGCTTCGCAACAATAATAGCAAAAGCGGAACCCAGAACAATTCCCCAAATTGGGAAATATGGCGGGAGTGTAAGAGCCAACAAAATCCCAGTTATCACAGCGCTTCCATCTAAGCACTGGGATACTTCCCGCCCCCTCAGCTTTAGCATTACAGCTTCTGCAAGGACAGCAGTTAATGCACCCACAACCATTACAAGGAGTGGGTACAATCCGAAAAAGTATACGGCTCCTGCAGCAGGGAATAAGAGTGTGAAAACCGTGAACCACATAACCTTTTTCACACTCTCATTGGTCCTTATATGAGGCGAAACGGATAAAATAAAGCTATTATTCATGAAATCCTCCTTAGCTCTTGCTTTCCATATTTAATCCACTGAACATGATTTATTTTAGACGGACAAACGAATGCGCATGAACCACATTCAATACAATCAAGTAGTCCATATTTCTCCTTAGCAACCGTAAATCTCTTTGCTTTAATATAATCTACCAGCATCAAAGGCAAGAGTCCCATTGGGCAAACATCAACACATTTTGAGCATCTAATACAATTGTACTCTTTAAACTCCTTAGCAAGTTTTTCTGAAAAAAGTAAAATTCCAGAAGTACCCTTTATAACAGGAACATCAAGAGTGTACTGTGCAATACCCATCATTGGACCGCCATTTATTACTTTAACAACATCATCCCCCATTCCACCCGTAAACTCGATAACGTCCATAAACCTTGTCCCTATTCTTACAAGGTAATTTCCTGCACCCTTAGCGCTATCCCCTGATAATGTCAATACCCTCTCTATAAGTGGTTTACCAAACCTAACTGCCTCATATATAGCAAGTGCAGTTTGAACATTTTGCACAAGGCAACCAACATCCATGGGAAGTCCACCCCTAGGGACTTCCTTTCCTGTGAGAGCCTTTATTAGCTGTTTCTCTGCACCTTCGGGATATTTCGTTTTTACAATCTTTAATTCAAAATCTTCAAAATCCCCAATATACTCTTTAACCCTGTGTATAGCCTGCGGTTTGTTGTCCTCTATTGCAATATAAACCCTCTTTGCCTGCACAGCTCTCTTTATGAGGTATGCGCCCCATAGAACTTCTGCAGCTTTCTCCTGCAAAATCCTATCGTCAGCCGTCAGAAATGGTTCACACTCAGCACCATTAATAATAACCGTATCAATTGGCTTTTCTTTGGGTGGAGATAGTTTAACATGAGTTGGGAATGCAGCTCCACCAAGCCCAACAATACCTGCATTTTTTACCGCTGATACGATCTCTTCGGGTGTGAGGTCTTTCCAGTTCTCCCTCTCTCTTGGTTCTTCTATCCATTCATCTTTTCCGTCTGCCTCAATAACTATTGTGCTTACGCTTGTGAGGAGAACAGGGTGAGGATGCTCAACTATTGTTTTAATTTTTCCGGAAGTGGGGGCGTGCACATTAGCAGATATAAAGCCGTCGGCCTCAGCTATTAACTGCCCCTTCTTTACTTCATCCCCCCTCTTGACAACAGGTTTAGCAGGTTTGCCGGCATGCTGGCAAAGAGGTACAAACAGTGTAGCTGGCACGGGAATACTTTCAATGGGTTTATCAGTCGTATATTTATTATAAGGAGGATGAATCCCCCCTTTAAAAGTATACTTAGCCATTAGAAGTACTCCTTTTTAAATCTTCAAATAAGTTCTGCCCAGATGAAAAGCTTTTAAATTTACCTCAATG
>JBDRYG010000044.1:0-14088 GCA_039803305.1 Caldifarciminota bacterium | reverse complement strand
TGGGTTAAAGATCCTTCAGATCCTACTCCTTTTATTCATATGGTAAATTTGTATACTAATATTTATGTCCGGAGTCGATACGATTTTGGAGAATATTTGTTTACTGATTCTCAGTGGGTTCGAGTAGGTGAATTTTACGGAGTTTCATTAAAGTGGGAAGTTGGGAGTGATACTTTGAACTTGATTTTAACGATTAATAAATATCAAGAGGATGATCAAGGTAGGCTTTATGTAACAAGTGGGAGGTTGAATTTAATAAAAAATTCAGCTGATACCCTTTATGGTTCAATATTTGAAATTCAGGACAGTATATTAGACCTTTCTTATGGCTTAAAGGGAATTATGAATGCAAACGTCGTCGCAGTAAAGAGTCAAAAATTTGTACCTTTCGTTGGTGTTATTAATGGTACAATAGTGAATAGTTTAGGTAAGACCACAACGGTCGTGAGCGAGGTAAAATCGGACGACACCCGTCACGTTGTAATTGACTTCACAAGATTTAATATAGATTTCAGGATTGTGGC
The DNA here is from genome assembly GCA_039803305.1 of Caldifarciminota bacterium. Classification (GTDB taxonomy): domain Bacteria; phylum Hydrothermota; class Hydrothermia; order UBA1063; family UBA1063; genus UBA1063. The sequence goes on along the minus strand of JBDRYG010000044.1, from coordinate 13,564 downwards.
CGATGTTTCTGCAAAGAGGATTACTAGTTTACCAGCATTTAGGGAAATAACCGGAGATTTTTATGCCAACGGAAAGGATATCGGCGATGTGTCGGGAGTTAAGTATGAATTTGACACATCGGAGCAGAAAAGTTACCTTAATATAACTTTAAGTTCTGGTAAGGTCATAAAGCTCTGGAACTAATAAGAGTATTTTTCTTAATCGTTTTTCAGAAGTTTGAAGGTGCCTGTTGCGGTAGCAAGAAGATTATTTGAGTTCTTGTAACTAATACTGGCTTCAGCAATAGCCCAATCGTCTCGCAATTCAATAAGTTTTCCAGTAATTACGATCGTCTTACCTACTTCGACCATTTTTTTGAATTTCACCTCTAATTTTGCAGTGATACCCCAGTAGCCTGATAGAGAAACTGCATGAGCCATGGCTTCATCCAGGAGAGTTGCTATAATCCCACCGTGTAAAATGTTAGAAAAACCCTGTAAACTTTTATCCGGTGTAAACTCGATAATGGCTTCATTTCCTTTTTTCAGAATATTTAACTTAAGACCTCTGGGATTTTCCTTTCCACAGGCAAAGCAATAGTTATCATATTCAAGAAGATTCATGGTGCAAAAAATTTCCATCTGTAGAAATGAAAAACTATGTTCTTTGTGTCGTCATCTATTTCCAGTTTTTTGGGGGTGTTGTTTTCAATTGTTAATCTTATGAGGTTGAAGTTATCCCTCTCCTTTGGATAAACCGTAATAGTGTTGCCCGCGGTTTCAATTCTATACCCCATCGTGTCATCTAAAAATTCGAACCTCAAGAATCTTAAAGTTTCATCAGAGATTTGTTCTTTCGTGATCTTGCCGCCACTTTCTATGATAAGCGTATCGTTTTTTATTCTGTAAGTTTCTTTTGAAGGATAGGTAATACTCATCGTTATGGAGTTTTTCTTTTTTGTCAGGGTTCCCTTGAAGGTGTCCCGAATAGCCTCTTCTTTGTATATTACAACTTCAGTGAAGTTAGTGTTGAAATCTTGCTTAAATAGAGTCTTTATTGAGTCAGTGCTTAAGCTCAGAAAAAGGCAAAGTGTTAAGAGATTCATTTGAGAATTTCTTTTACTAACAGGGCTACTTCCTGAGGCTCCTTTGCCACAGGAACACCCGCGTCGTTAAAGGCTTTTATCTTCTCCTCTGCGGTTCCTTCACTACCAGAAATTATGGCACCTGCATGCCCCATCCTTTTTTCTTTAGGCGCAGTTCTTCCTGCAATAAAAGCAACGGCTGGTTTACCAAACTCAGCCTTTATATAGCGTGCTGCTTCTTGTTCGTCAGTTCCTCCGATTTCTCCAACTAAGACTACCGCCTCTGTCTCTTTGTCTTCCTTAAACATTTTTAGCAGATCGATAAATTTAGTTCCAATTATAGGATCACCACCTATACCAATAGCAGTAGACTGGCCAATACCATGTGCTGTGAGGTGGCTCACGATCTCGTATGTGAGAGTGCCACTTCGTGAGATTACACCAATAGGCCCTCTTTTGAAAATGTGCCCAGGTAAAATTCCAACTTTAGCTTCTTCTGGTGTTATAAGGCCTGGACAGTTTGGACCTATTAGTCTTGCACCCCTCTCACTTACGAAGTGGACGACTTTTATCATGTCCTGGACAGGTATTCCTTCTGTAATTGCGACTATGAGTTTAATTCCCGCGTCGGCTGCTTCCATGATGGCATCAGCCGCAAAAGGTGCAGGGACGAATATACACGATACATCAGCCCCCTCTTTTTCAACTGCCTCTCTCACCGTATTAAAAACAGGAATACCTTCTACAAATTGTCCTGCTTTTCCTGGTGTGACACCTGCCACGATTCTTGTCCCATATTCTTTCATTAATTTTGCATGAAAAGAACCATCTCTTCCGGTGATTCCTTGAACAACAACACGAGAATCTTTATTTATCAGTATTGCCATAAATCCTCCTTGCTTATCCCCTCAAATTATTTGATAATTATAACGATGGAGTTTAGAATTTTAAACAAGTTGCTTGAATATTTGCAAGAGGATATACCTTTTGAGGATCTTTCGACGAATTTAGTCCCGGAGGGGTTGAGGGCTAAGGCTTCTATAGAGGCACGAGAGAATTTTAAAGTTTTTGGGGTAAAATATGCAGAGATGCTCATGCGATATTTTGAGTTGATGATTCATCCTTTGAAGCGCGATGGAGACTGGGTTAAAAAGGGTGATATATTAATTAAGGTGGAAGGTAATGCCCGAAAAATACTTATGTTAGAGAGAACTGTATTAAACTTAATAAGTAGATTATCGGGAATTACTACCCAGACGGCATATTTTGTTATCAAAGCTAAGAATTTGAGAAAAGATATTATTGTAGCCTGTACAAGAAAAACTACTCCTGGTCTTCGATATTTCGAGAAGATGGCAGTAAAGGCGGGTGGTGGCGATACACATAGGTTTTCGCTATCTGACAGTATTATGATAAAAGATAACCATCTCAAGGCTCTTGGGGGAGTAGAAAATGCTTTAAAAATTGCAAAAGAACTCTCGAGTTTTGCACATAAGATTGAGGTAGAAGTAGAAAATTTAGATGATGCGGTAAAGGCTGCTGAGCTGGGAGCAGACATAGTTATGTTAGACAACATGCCTCCTGAAGAAATAAAAAAGGTTGTAGAAATATTTAAAGAAAGGGGATACTACGGGAAAGTTTTACTTGAAGCTTCTGGGGGAATTACTTTCGAAAATCTTGAGGAATATGTAAGGACAGGTGTTAACGTGATTTCTTCTGGGGCTTTAACTTATGGGGCTAAGTGGGTCGATGTAGCTTTGGAGCTTGAAGTATGAGATTTGGAATCATAGGTTGCGGTGCTATTGGAAGTTTCATCGCCCAAGAAGTGGATGGTGGAAAAGTAGAAAATCTTACTCTTGAAGCTTTATTTGATATTAATTTTGATAAAGCAAAAGAACTTGCAGAGAAATTAAAAAAAGAAGTCCGTATATGTAGAAGTATAGAGGAATTTCTGAATTTAAATCTGAATCTTGTACTCGAGTCCGCCTCCCAGGAAGCTCTTAAATCGTATGCTTTTAAAATAATAGATTCGGGTAGTGATCTTGTGGTTATGAGTGCAGGTGCTCTTGCTGATGACGATTTTCGTACCGCGTTGTTTGAATATGTAAAAAGAAAAAATAGAAAACTTTATGTTCCATCGGGAGCAGTAGCCGGCTTAGATGGGCTTAAGGCTTTTTCTAATGTTAAAATTAATAAGGCGAGCTTGATTACGCGAAAGCCGCCTGCGGGATTAAGTGTTTCTGGAAAGGGTCCTGAGGTCCTCTTTGAGGGTTCACCTAAGGAGGCAGCTGTTAAATTTCCTCAAAATATAAATGTCGCTATAGCTCTTGGGCTTGCTGGTGACATGCTGGAAAAATTGAAGGTAAAAATTATTAGTGATCCTGATGTAAACTTTAATGAACACAATATAGAGGTAGAATCAGAAGCTGGAGAATTGAGAATAGTTTTAAGAAACAAACCCTTCCCTCAAAATCCTAAAACAAGTTTTCTAGCGGCGCTTTCCTGCTTAGAAATGTTAAAAAGCATAAGCAGAAACATAATTATAGGGGGATAATATGAAATTACTTGCGGAAAGCATCATAGAGCTATTAAAGCTCAAAAGGGTAGATTACGGTGATGTGAGAGTGGTCAAAATTGAGGATGAATATGTTTTTGTGAGAAATGGTATTGTAGAAAATGTTGTAAGAAGTCATAGTGAAGGCATCGGAGTACGCGTACTTGTGAACGGAGCATGGGGGTTTGCCAGTGTAAGTATGCTATCCATAAAGGATGCACAGGAAGCTGTAGAGTATGCATTGGAAATTGCACATTCATTAGGTGGCATCGCTCGTTTAGCCGAATTGACAAAAGAGGAAGTATTCGTGGATAGTTATTCAAGCTCCTTTAATAAGGATCCTTTTAAGGTTAGCCTTGAAGATAAAATTGATCTTCTTCTAAAGGTCGATGAAGCTTTGAAGAGAAAATATGTTATAAGAAGGTTTTCTGCACTTGAATTTAGAGATTTTAGACAGGTTTTTGCCTCCACTGAAGGGAGTCTAATTGAACAGAGATTTATTGATTCCGGCGCGTATATTAAGGCAACTGCTGCGAGAAATGAGGAGGTGCAGGAAAGGTCTTTCAGTAACGTGTTGAGGAAGGGGTATGAGTACATTGAAGAGCTGGAACTGGTTAAAAAAGCAGAACAATTGGCAGAAGAAGCTGTAGAACTTTTAAATGCCCCCCTGTGTCCTGAAGGGGAGATGGACGTGATATTGATGCCAGATCAGATGGCTTTACAAATCCATGAATCCATAGGACATGCCCTTGAATTAGATAGAGTTATTGGGTTCGAAGCTTCATACGCAGGTACCAGCTTCGCAACCATTGATAAACTGAATACTTTCCGTTACGGCTCAGAGAAACTTAACGTGGTTCAGGATTCCACTATTTCTTGCGGTTTGGGGACTTTTGGTTATGATGATGAGGGAGTTAAAGCCCAGAAAGTACCTCTGATAAAAGATGGTATTCTCGTAGGTTATCTATCTTCAAGGGAAACAGCTCACTATATTGGAAGGAAGAGCTCTGGTGCTGCAAGGGCACAGGATTGGTCAAGAATCCCGATAGTCAGGATGACTAACATTAATCTGCAACCTAGTGATAATTCTTTGGAAGAGATGATTCAAAGTACCAAAAAAGGGCTACTATTAAAAACAAATAAATCGTGGTCTATTGACGATAAAAGGCTCAATTTCCAGTTTGGGACTGAAATAGGATATCTTATAGAAAATGGAAAGATCAAAACGGTTGTAAGAAACCCCTCCTATACAGGTATAACTCCACTCTTTTGGGCAAGTTTAGAAATGGTTGGGAATGAGAGTGAATTTGAGCTCTACGGCATAACGAACTGTGGTAAGGGCGAGCCGGGTCAGAGTATGCGGGTAGGGCACGGAAGTCCACCTTGCAAATTTAAGAACATTAAAGTTTTACCTTCAAGATGAAGAGGCAAAATTTTCTTATCTTTTTAATTTTTTTATTATCGGCGTGTAAAGAAAAAGTTCAGTATTCATCAAAAACCTATCTAGTTATGGGAACGGTTTTGAACGTCACTTTACCTGAGGAGGATATCTTATTTGCGGATTCTGTTTACGCTATTTTCAAACTTATAGATTCTCTTATGAATCCAGTCAGAGAGTATTCTGACATTTACAGGATAAACAGCACAAAAGGCTATGTTAAGGTGCACCCTTTGACTTATGAATGTATTTGGAAAGCCATTCAAGTAGCAGAAATTACTAATGGTGCTTTTGATATTACGGTAGGCAGCCTTGTACATATATGGCATTTTGACGAATATGGAAAGTATATTTTTCCCGATATGGACTCTATCAAGAAATACAGAAAGTTAGTCGACTGGCGGAAGGTAGAGTTAGGGGATCTTTCGGTTAAAGTAGGAGATGGCCAAAGGATTACCCTTGCTGGTATTGCGAAGGGTTTTGCAATTCAAAAGGCGGTAGAGTACTTAAAAAGTAAAGGTGTTACATCTGGGATCGTTGATGCAGGTGGTGATCTCTATCTACTTGGAAGGAAAGGAAGGGAAAAGTGGAGAGTTGGAATTAAAGATCCCTTTACCAAGGGTATAAATAGAGTTATTGAAGTTGAGGAAATATCTTGCTGTACATCAGGTGATTATGAGAGGTATGTTGAGCAAAATGGAAAGAGGTATGGGCACATATTTTCACCTTATGATGGTTTTCCTGTGTCCAATGGAGTAAGGAGTGTAACCGTTATTTATAGTGACGCAGCTCTCTGTGACGCCTTTGCCACCGCCATTTTTGTAATGGGCCCCGTAGGTGCTACAATGCTTAGTAAAAAAATACCGGGTTTAGATTATATGATCATTATGGATGATTCAACTACTTACTCACCGGGATTTAAAGAGTATTTACTTGACTAATGAGTTTTCTGGCTTCTTCTGGTCCAATCTCATAAATATCATTTCCTTCAAAATCAATGCCAACTATTAAGGGGAAATTTTCTACTTCCAGCTCGTAAATTGCCTCAGGGCCCAGATCAGGAAAAGCAATTAATTTTGAAGATTTAACTTTCGTGGACAATAAAGCGCCAGCTCCCCCAGTTGCAATGAAATAAATCCCTTTAAATTTAGAGAGGGAGACTTTTACTTCTTTACTTCTTTTCCCTTTGCCTATAAATCCCTTCACTCCCTTTGAGAGAAGAAGAGGCACGTATGGATCCATTCTGTATGATGTAGTAGGACCTGCGGAACCTATTACTCGCCCAGGGGGAGCTGGGGTTGGTCCACAGTAATAAATTACTGCGCCCTTTAGTTCAAAAAGATCGAAATCACCTTTTTCAATAAGCTCTTTCAACTTCTTGTGGGCGGCATCTCTTGCTGTGTATATTTTACCTGTGAGTAACACTAAGTCTCCAACAGATAACTTTAGGAGATCTGACTCTTTCAATGGCGTGTTTATACTATGCTGCATTAGTTATATTTTACGGTAGCGTGCTTAACCTTCAAATTTAACTACAAAGTTCATCAAAATGTCGTTAAAATTTTTGATAGATGAAAAAGCGATTAATTCTATCCATTTTTATAATACTTTTATCGGTATCGCTTCTTGTAATTTTCAGCACTTCGGGCGTCAGGGCATATAAGATAAGAAAGAGAGAATGGTACATTAAGAATGTTAATCCAAATATAAGAATTGAGGTTATAAATGCGTCGGGGGTGAAGGGACTTGCCAGAAAAGTAACGGTACTACTGAGAGAAGAAGGGTTTGACGTGATATACTATGCTCATATAGATAGTACTATAGAAAAGACGGTAGTTGTTGAAAGATCGGATTCATCTCTGACACACGCCAGGCATCTGGCAAAATGGTTGGGAGTTAAAGAAGTAGCCCTTGAGTGGGATTTTGATAAAATATCCGACTGTAGCCTTGTAATAGGTACTGATTTCAGAAGGTATTTTCCTGGGATTGATACAATAGACTTGATTTACTGATGCCCTGGTGGGCTATAGTTGGGTGATTCTTTTGTAATTATTATATCATGAGGATGTGATTCTTTTAGTGCTGAGTTTGTGATTCTTACAAATTTTGCTTTCTCCTTAAGCTCACTTAAGTTCTTTGCGCCTACATAACCCATCCCTGAACGCAAACCACCGATAAGCTGATAAACTACATCAGACACTTTTCCGCGATATGGTACCATTCCTTCAACACCTTCAGGGACAAATTTTGTTTGTCCTTCCTGGAAGTATCTATCTTTACTACCTTGAGACATCGCACCTAGAGATCCCATTCCCCTGTAAACTTTAAATTTTCTTCCTTCATAAAGAATGGTCTCGCCAGGACTCTCATCTGTTCCTGCGAAAAGGCTTCCTATCATACAAGACGAAGCCCCTGCCGCAAGGGCCTTAACTACGTCACCTGAGTATCTTATTCCTCCATCAGCAATAATTGGAACATCATATTCTCTTGCAGCTTCATAACACTCCATAATCGCTGTTAGCTGAGGAACTCCAACTCCTGCTACTACTCTTGTGGTACAAATAGATCCGGGCCCTACCCCTACCTTAACGCCATCTGCTCCTGCATCTATAAGAGCCTTACAGGCCTCTTTGGTAGCTACATTCCCTGCAACCACAGGGATATTAAAGTTCTTCTTTACCCATCTAACCATTTCAATGACCTTTTTGTGGTGCCCGTGAGCAGTGTCAATAACGATCACATCACATCCTGCTTCCACAAGGAGTTTTATCCGTTCTTTTGCGTCTTCTCCTGTTCCACAAGCTGCAGCTACGCGTAATCTTCCATGAGAATCCACATTGGCATCTGGGTATTCGAGTTTTCTCAAAATGTCCTTAAAAGTTACAAGGTACTTTAGTTTCCCCTCTTCATCTACTACGGGCAGCTTTTCAACTTTGTGTTTACGCATTATCCTCCGAGCGCCCTCCATGTCGACCCCAATCTTTGCCGTTACTAAATTAGTTGTCATAATATCCTTTAGTTTTTTTCGCATGTCTTCCTCAAATAGGATATCACGGCGGGTTACGATTCCAAGGAGTTTCCCATCTACATCCACAATGGGTATTCCTGAAATCCCCTTGTTATTCATCAAATTCAGTGCTTCTTCAATGGTATTTTCTGGACCAAGGGTAAAGGGATCCTCAATAAACCAGCTCTGAGCTCTTTTAACTTTTTTAACTTCTTCAGCTTGTCTTTCGGGGGTAAGATTTCTGTGGATGACACCGATACCACCAAGCCGTGCCATGGCTATCGCCATCTCTGACTCTGTAACCGTATCCATAGCAGCTGAAATCAAAGGAATATTAAGTGGAATGCTTTTTGCAAAGAGAGTTTTTACATCTGTTTCTGACGGCAGGATTGCACTCTCTTGGGGGACTAACAGAACATCATCAAAAGTTAAGGCTTCTTTGAAATCCATTTTTGAAAAAGCTGGGGGACAGGGATTCGAACCCCGACTGGCGGATCCAGAGTCCGCTGTCCTGCCAGTTAGACGATCCCCCAGTGGTAGCGCCACCGGGATTTGAACCCGGGTCTCCTGGCTGAGAACCAGGTGTCCTGAGCCGGACTAGACGATGGCGCCAGTATGAAATATATTATACGATATATATTATGGAAAAACAACCCCTTGACTGAGCCTGTACATAAAGAATTTGCCTTTAGTAGCTTTACCCGTTATAATAAGTACAATGCAGTACGTAGAGACGGCTTTAAAGCGATTACTTGAGCAGACTGGAGTTGGTGTAAAAAACGTTAAGTACTCCCATAAATTGGTATTTTCAGATATCAATGGGCTAAAGTTAGATATTACTGCTACCGCCTTTGAGCCTTTTATCGTTAGAAGGGATAATGATGTTTTGTTTGTGAAGTGGCCTAACATACTTACTTTTGAGCAATCTGACGACCCCGAAAGACTTGAGAAATGGATAAGGGCACACTTAACTTTCGTTGACTTTGTGCTGGAATTGATTACCTATCGTTTCAGTTTGGAGAGCGTTACTAGCCTTATTAAACATCTTGCAGATGTCCGTGACTATTATGAGGTTTACGGGAAGATAATGGAGAATATATGCCATCTGACCTCATCTACCATAGGTGCTTTGACTGTTTACGATAAGAGCTCAAACATGGTTTTTGGGAAAGGGTCAGGGTATGTGGATAGAGAGTTACATGGAAATGTGGATGTCGAAAATGTGTTTGTTTTCCCTTTAACCCCTGATACCGCGGCAAGTAGGGCGGTTGAGCTTGGAGATATCCTCGTTATTAACGATGCATCTAGGGAAGTGAGAATTTTAAAGAAATTTGTGGAATATTATAAGGTAGATCGCGTGCTAGTAGTTCCACTTTTTGTGGAAAATGAGCTTTTTGGGTTTATTTATCTTGGTAGGTACAAGGGATATCCTGAATATCAACAGCAAGAAATAGACATACTTAAAATGCTATCGCCTTATCTTCTGAGTGTCATAAGACTTCTAAGATATCAGGAAGACTCGTTAAAAAAGCTAAAAGCCTTACTTTTTGTAAAAACTATCTCGGAAGATATAATAAGTGAAACAAATTTATTCAGGCTGTTTGACACAGCAAAGGATTACATTAAAGAAATTTTAAGATTTGAAAACGTAGCCTTTTTGGGAGCCAATGATAACAAATTGGGTGTAATTTGTCATTACGGGTTCAGCCTAAACACTATCCAATTTTTGAGCGAGGATGAAGATTGCCTAAGTAAGATTTTGGAAGTGAGGCGTTTTCAGGATTTTGGTTTAGAATGTTTTGGGCAAGATTTAGCTCATAGGTTGGGATATAAGGCTTTGTCGGTGGTGCCTATTGTTGTAGATAGTGAACACAAAGTTTTTATGTTGTTAGGTTCTAAAGTTCGTGGTGTTGTAACAGGAGATGAATTAGAATTTTTGAAAGTTCTTGCAAACTCTCTAGGTGTCGCCCTTAAGAATCTCTCGCTTTACGAGAAAAGCAAAGAGGCACTTGATAAAATTATAGAGATGCTCTCACAACTGGAGGGTAAAAAGGATTACTTCACTGCAACTCATTCTAAAGAGGTTGCTGAATTTGCGGTGAAAATTGCTAGAGCTCTGGAACTTCCAGAGGAAGAAATAAACGATATTTACATAGCTGGGCTGTTACATGACTTGGGCAAGATAGTGGTAGAAAGAGCAATTCTTCTTAAATCCGCCCCGCTAAGTACAGATGAGTGGAATGAAATACGTGGTCATCCTCACTGGGGTGGTGAGATTTTAGAGAGTGTACCTGGTCTCGAAAAGGTTGCAAAGTACGTGGAGGCGCATCACGAGAGATTCGATGGAAATGGGTATCCTAAAGGTTTGAAGGGTGAGGAAATACCCCTTGGTGGAAGGATCCTGAGCCTTGCTGATGCAGTTGTCACAATGATGTCCAATCGCCCATATAGAAAGGCACTAAATAAGGATCAGATTATCTTCGAACTTATTAAAGAGAAAGGAAGGCAGTTTGACCCAAAACTTGTTGATATTGTAATCAGGATTTTAGAAACTAACATCGAAAACTTTGAAAATTCACTCAATTAACTCAAGTCTTTGAGCAACCTTTTAATCTCTGAGAGAACTTCTCTCAAAGGTGGTGCTGAGAAAAATCTTTTTCCTGTAACTTCGTTTGCGTAACTTCTATAGAGGTTACTTACAACATTTTTCCACTCTTCAGGAAGACGAGGTGGTTCAAGATTTACGTGCTGTCTCCAGTTTATTCTATCTTCCCTTTTTGCTTTTTCAATTTCTTTATACCATTCAGTGTTTCTATAGAAAATTCTCAGGATTTCTTTGCTCATAGGTATACCTTCATATGTGAATCTGCATTCATCTAATGTACCTAAAACATCTACAAGTATCAAGTTTCTATCCTCATCCAATGCAAATTCAAATTTTCCGTCTTCGTTATATAATCCAAGCTTTTCTGCCGTTTCTGAGATAATTTTGTTTATATGGAGTGTTATATTTTTTAAGGATTCAAACTCATCGTTGGTAAGCCCACAAATTTCTCTTGCCTCGATTTCGCTAATATACCTGTCAGTACTTTCCAGTTTTGTGGAGAAGTCCAGTATGGGTTTTGATAGCCTAGTGTTGGGTTCTGGTATAGATTGTAAGCCAAAATCACCGGGCTTTGCTTCCCCGGACCGTAATCTTTTTAGAAGGGAAGAACCTTCGGGAACGCTATTTCTGTAAATTACTTCAAGGGGTATAAGGAAATTAGAGTTTAAATTTTTGAAAATAGCATAGTCATATCTGTCGTTTTTTAGTTCTGGTCTTACCACTCTAACCAGTCTAAACTCCATTTCATTTGAAGGTTCATTAATCTCGGAAATCTTCTTAGGTTTACCGTTCTCAACTATTCCTAAGTAATGAGAGTTTATCCCATAACTTTCAAGAGTTTCAAAGAAATATGCTGTGACGACGCAGATAGCTTTTCCCTTGTCTTCAATACGATCCGGCATTTCTCCCCAGTCAAATACTGAGTATCGATCGGAGAATACAAAACGTCCTAAACCTGTTTCATTTTCGGTGGGTTCTCTCAGTATTTTTAAATCTTTAACACTGCCCATCTAAAAGCTCCTTGTCTGCTTTCTCAATTTCTTCCTTTAGTTCTCTTTGATAATTTTCAACTAATTTTTTAACCTCAGGGTCCTTGAGGGCAATTATTTTAGCAGCAGCGAGTGCAGCCTGTTCTGGTTCTAAAATTACAAGTGGTGCAACCCCTTTCGGCATTCTTAAAGAGGAGTATAAATCGGCACCACTAAATTTTTCAGAATACGGTGGACATGCTATTACAGGTCTTACTGTATGGGCATCAACAAAACCGCTTAATGCATTGCTCCTTCCAGCGACAGTAATGATAACATCTATGTCCTCGTATTCTTTTAGTATGTCCAAAACTCTCAAAGGCACTTTGTGAGCTGACGCAATTCTCATTTTAACTAAAATTCCAAACTTCTCTAGTTCTCTTTTGATCTCTTCAACGTGTGGGATATCGGATTTTGAACCCATTATTATGAGTACAGAGGACATAAATTCTCCCTAAACTAATAAAGAACTAAATATGGGCCGTGCAGGACTCGAACCTGCGGCCACCGGATTAAAAATCCGGTGCTCTACCTCCTGAGCTAACGGCCCTATGATGTGCTTTAGTATAAAGGATAAGATTTGACTAATCAAAAACTCACCGCAAATAGTGTGCCATCCCTTCCTGCAATGAATATTTTATTACTCCAGAAAACCGGTGCATTTTCAATTACACGAGGTATAGGTAAAACCCAGACAAGGTTTCCATCTTTAAGGTTTAGACAGTAAAGCTCCCCAAAATCACCGGTTGTGGTAGTAGTTGATATCACTACAAAAGAATCCACTATGACCGGGACCGAGAAGATCATATTTCCCGTATCAAAGTTCCATAGTCTAAGACCTGAATTGGAGTGTTGGCAGTATATCTTTCCAAAGGCAGATGCAAATATAGAAAATGAATCTTTAATAGAAGGCGCGCCTACTACAGGCTCCATGATATTAAATGACCAGACCATAGTATTTTTGTTAATGTCATAAGCCCCAATTTCACCTGCATTATTACCATAGAAAATCTTACCATTAGCGTAAGTGATGTAAGCCTCAATGGGTCCTGAAGTTTTAAAGCCGGCTATTTCTATACCATTCTTTACATCTATAACATAAATCTTGCCCGTTAGGTCTGCTATGAAAATTCGATCATTATATATTACCGGTGTGGTTTTAACCATTCCGGATGTGATCATTTTCCATTCAATCTGGTCTTTATTTACATTGTAAGCTATAAGCCCGTTTTGGAATGTAGGGATGTAAATGTATTCTCCGAAAGCAACCGGGGGTGCTACTATTGCCCCCTCTATTTTTTTGTTTCTAATAATTTGCCCGGATTTATTTAAGAGATAAATATTCCCATCCTGAGTGCCCACTATAATGTTATTACCTGAAATTACTGGTGTATGAAGAATAGCACCTTGAAGTTGAGTTTGCCATATTACATTACCTGAGATATCCAATGCATAAAGATTTCCTGTTGATGTTCCTATGTATATTATTGCATTGTCAATGGCGGGCTGTGCTGGGGTGCCGTAGAGATTTCTCGACCACTCTAACCTGGGAGGAGTTTTTCCAAAAGTAATAGGTGAATTGAAGTTGTGTGATTCATTTCCCATATAGAACGGGAAAATGACTTCGTTTTTCTCAGATGGGGTAAAGAAGAATTTTCTATAAACTGCGAAGAGAGAACCTAAGATGACTATAAGGGAAATGACAAGAGCAGGAACAGGAGACCTCTTGGTCTTTTTGGCAAGGCGAATTTGTGGCTGTGTTGGGGCTATCTCTTTTTCTTCTTCTTTCTCTTCCCTTGGTGTTTCAATTTCCGTTGATATCACTTCAAGCCCTTGTTTTTCCAGGTCTTCAAGGATTCTGGCAGCTT
>JBDRYG010000043.1:0-14105 GCA_039803305.1 Caldifarciminota bacterium | reverse complement strand
TAGTCCTTGTGGGGTCGCAACATCCCAGTCGGCCTTCACGATAAAAGGATTGGGAACAACTCTAATATTCTCAAGCATCTTTGAGTCTACAGTTACTGTGTAGGGTTCAACGAATACCATAAATGTATCCGAAATAGAAAGGTATGGTTCTTCTTTAGTTTGCCCTGTAAATCTGATTGTAAACATCTTAACTACAGGACCCCATTCATCCATAAAGAAGGGATAAATTATAGTCGTGTCTTTCCCGTGAACTTTCGCAGCAAACATTATCCTGAGAAATTTTCCTTTGAGAGCATTTACATTAAGAACCTCGAGAGCGTAACCACCAAAGTTAATTACTCTGTTAGTTACTAAATTCTGACGTCTTACAATCAAAGAATCACCCATTCCGACATAAACATCTGCATAACCAAGTCCATCCACAACAACTCTATAAATATAGGACTTAACTGAGTCGGGGTTTTCAATGTGCAGCATAACCATTCCAGAGTCTATGCCCATTTCAGAATAGATCATAGGCTCAAAAGAAAGGACAAAAGTATCAGCATCGGAAAAGTATGGGTTTAAGGTAGTAACCTCCGCTAAAACTTGCGAGGTACCACTTAAATGCGTAACCTTTGCCGTTACGCTCTTAAAGCCAAGTGGAAATTGCCCGGGTGTTACTGAAACAACATTTGGACTCGCAGTACCACCAGTTTTTGGAGACTCAAGGGGGTCAATTGGAATTTCTGGGTCACCCCTATCATAAGCAGTAACTGCATACCAGTATTCAAACCCGTTCGTCACAAGGGTATCTATGAAGTAACGCCTTAAACCCTTATTCTCACCAGTAGGAAGAATGAACGATCTGACCTCGTAAATATCTCCACCCACAGGTCCTGAAGAAACAGGAGTTATCTTAATCAATAGCCCCGATATGTAGATAAGCCCGTCCACTCTATATAAACTATCAATGACATTACCTTGAGGATCTACAATAGAATATCCGTGCCCGAGCTGGGAATTGTATGGAAGAGGTTCACCTGTGGATTGATCGATTACTCTAAAGTTTCTATTGTCAAGGAATATTATTGAATAATTTGTGCTTTTGACATAATCTTTGAAACCAGGAAGGAGACCAACATACTCGATGATTGTTCCAGCAAGCTCTGGGGTTACATGCCTCGTGAGCACTGCGAGTTGTGACTCAAAGCTACTCAATACATCATACTCCGCAAGCAAATTCCATGTCAAACCCTTGTCTTTGCTCTTCCAAACTCTATAACCTTCGAAATCTAACTTCCCACTTGTGGGATCAACAAATCTTTCAGCGTTATCCTCCCAGCATAGAAATACTCTTCTATTGGCTGCTATGGCCTTTAATATCGGACGCGGAGGTGGAACAGCAGTTAAAAAGTCATTTTTCCAGATTCTCTCAGCCATCTTAAAGTTATTTATAATAGCTGTCTCATTATCACCAGCAGCAATTGCAATAGCAATAGTTTGCCTCTCAGACGGCGCTAGGGTAAATGGGCCAGTTGAGAGAATTGCTACAAGGTCATCACCTTGGGGTCTTATTAGTGTGTGATCATCATAGTTTATGTTCGGACCATGGAAAAGTCTTCTTCCCCAGAATGGATCGTTCTTTAAGGTAGAGTCACTGCTCATAATCTTGTATTGGATAGTATCTTTACCTACTTGAAGGAATGGGTCGTCATCATAGAGGAAATAGTGAAAACCGGATATACCTATTTCATTTCCATTGACCACCGGCGTCTTCAGGAACTTTACACCAAAATACCCTGTAGGTGAATTCCAATCCTGAGAAAAGCCATTAGCATCGTAAAAGTACATGTATTGTCCTTCGAGGTTGAAAACAATCTTATCATCTCCATATTCAGGCGCACCCCCAGGCGTATTCCCTACGTCTATATCACAGTACAAGGTAAAATAAACATCTCTTAATGTATCATTCCCTGTATTTACAATCTCCCACTCAAAAAATACAATATCCTGGGCAAAACTATATCCCATAGCGTGACCAGTCTGATAGATCAAAAGTCCAAGGGGTGATACTAAATTTGCAGAATCAGAAAAGGCACAATAGGAATCTTCGGGTGTTTTAATGACAGGATTACCGTTCTCATCTCGCCTGGGCCACCCATATGCGGGCCATGTGGTAGTGTCATTGGACATAGCTATTAAACCTTGACCCGAATTTAACCCTCCAACGGCCTCGAATTCCTCAGAAGTTCTAGTTAGGGAATGAACGACGTTATATGGAACTCCTATAACCGGAGCCATCCTGTAAATATATTCGTGATTTGAACCTGCAGGCCATTCGCCGCTGTGCATGTTAAAGTTAGGAGGATAGAGTTTACCGTAATTGTTAAAATACATCCATAGCCTGCCTTCTTTATGGACATTCGAGGCCCTATCAAGAGGACCTTTGGTTTGATCATATCTTATGGCAGGCTTTTCACTGATAAGCAGTAATATTAAAAAGGAAAGATGAATCATAATTCCCCCCTTATTCCAACAAATATCCTTCTTGGCGCACCAAAATTGGAAGGATCTTTGTCATATGAAGAACTCCTCCCAAGGCCAGAATAATCGGGGCTACCTGTGACCGGATATACATACAGAACATTTTTCGTATTAAGCAAGTTTTGCACCTCAAATTCCAGCCCAAAGCGTGCAGGTCCGAGTCTAAAGTTCTTATAACCCCTTAAATTGAAGTAGAAACGGGAAGGCATTCTTGCCGAATTTTTGGCACCTCTATATCCTTCCCTATCAACGGGGGTGTAGGGAAAACCACTTGAATACTCTAAAGATGTGGAAATAGTAGCATCAATTCGTTCTAAGTAATAACTCACATACCCCGAAAGTTTATGAGGCTGATCAAAGTCCAGAGGATAGAACTGATCTAATTCGCTAATATTTGAGATCACATTCATATAACCTTCCCACTCATCTGATGCATTTCCAAGGGCTCTTGAGTAAGAGTACTGGATTGAATAAGTTAGATTTTTAATAGAGGAACTGTACAATTCAAACTCTATACCCTTGACATTAGCATAATCACTGTTTTTGTAAATAGTATACGCTATCGGGGTTCCGGGGCCCTCAGGAATTAGCCTTGTACCTACCAAATTTCTAATGTCTTTATAATACGCTGTCAGGGTAAACCTCGTCCTCTGATCAATCATATGCTGAAATCCTACTTCAAATGCGGTAGTTCTTTGAGGCTCAAGGTCAGGATTGCCCATAATAGGATACCTAACAAGAAGATCTCTGGCAAGGTTCTCATAAAGGTAGTAATAGTCCGTCATCTGGAAGAAACGCCCAAAGGAAAAATAGAATAGAGAATTCTCAGTCCAAGGATAGGAAACCCCTATTCTGGGTGAAACCTGATATTTAGGAGTAGCCTTGTAAGTTTTAGTTGTATCGTAAGGATCTTTTACATAGTCAACATGTGGGTCAAAATAGTCAAATCTGACCCCCACATTGGTAACAAAAATATCACCTTCGTATTTATGCTGAAGGTAGAAGCCACCTTCCCTCGGATAAACCATATAGATATCTGTATAAGGATGGGCTCTCCAGGGATATTCGATGTTATAAAGGTAAAGGTGATGGATTTTTGCATCAAAACCCGTTTTAATATTATTTTTCTTATCCAGCTGAATACTTAAATCACCCTTTGCATTTAGCGTTAGGGAACTATCCTCATGCCATATATAGTCATCACCGCTTATGTAAAATTCTCCTTTCTGATCAGTCATAGGTTGTACATACTCATTAGGCAATTTGTATCTCTCAAGGGAATCCAACCAAACTTTCCTCACATACTTTCTTGCAAATCCTCCCGCTGATATGGTATACATCACTTTTTCATTTACGAGATGGTTAACATTTATAACAAGCTGTCTTCCAATTCTCTCCCTCCTACCGTAACTTTCACTAATTAAAAGATATCGATGTGCATAAGGTTTCCATTCTTCATTGTTCCAGAAACCAGAAATATTAATCTTTAAGTTCCTGGTTGGCAGGATTGTGATTTTCGATTGAAGAGACATTTCCTTACGATAATCAAACCCGTATGAACTTGTATAACCTGCGGGTGGCTCAGGCACAATATAAAAGCTCCCCCTGTTGAGATTATAGAAAGACACATAGTATCTTAGAAACTTTGTTAAAGGACCACCGGCAGAAAATTCAAACTCGTCATGCTTATAGCCATCATACTTTGTCAGTCTCAAATTAAGAGGATTTGTTGAAAGAAGGGGTCTTACAAAGGTATTTGAGGTCCTGTAGTTTGCTATGCTCTTAAACTTTGGTCCTCCTTCTGCAGTTATGACATTCACAACGCCCGACATGGCATTACCGTATTCAGCACTAAAGGCACCTGCTAAAACTACCATCTCCTTAATGGCGTTTCTATTGATATTTGCACCCAGGTTACCGTATAACGGGTTCTTCACCGATATCCCGTCTACGTAATATGCAACCTCGTTTTCACGACCTCCCCGGATGTGAATTCCGCCTGCCCCAATAGCAACACCTGCGGCCATGGCTATAATATCACCAGCGTCCCTAACAGGCAGATTCTGAACATCTTCGCCAGAGAAAGCTCTAACCGTTTGAGGCGCATCTTTTTGAAGCTCTATCCTTGTTGCCTCTACCACAATAGGCTCTGTCTGGATTACACCTGATTTAAGGAAGAAGTTCAGTTCCACTGTTCTATCGGGATAAACTACTACATTCTTAAAAGTTGTTGGTGCATACCCAATCATAGAAGCGGTGACAGTGTATGTGCCAGCAGGAACATGTGCTATGAAGAATGTCCCGTCTTCCATCGTTGAAGTTCCACGCTTCAGCTCAGCTATTACCACATTTGCGTATGGCAGAGGATCACCTGTCTCTGCATCTATGACTCTTCCCTTTATTAGTCCCGTGGTTCCGCCAAATAGCATGGCAGGAACCACGAGGAGTATAAGGCACTTTCGCATAACCCTTACCTCCTATTAAATTTCCAGTCTCCTCGATAATAAAATTTTACCATTACCTGCATTTTCAAACAACCAACAAAATCCACTACCGAGGACCTTTACAAGGGAACCACGAAAATCAAAGATTCCAAGGGTATCCTCATCAACCCCGACCCCATGAAGACCCTCCGCTAAACAGGTGTGAATAAGCCTTCCAAACCTTTTTCTTTCCTTAAAGTGCTGGTCCACAACAAAGCCGGATAGAAAATTCAGTCCATCAGAAATCTTTACCGTCTCCAGCTTCGCCGGGTTACCCTTCAGGATGCATTTACCGCCAAGAACTGCAGCACCCGCACTGGTTCCACCAATAGAGAATCTACCTTCCCTAAGTCCTTCGTGAAGCACTTTTAACCAATATGAATTCAAAAACATTCTTATAATTCTTGCCTGATCACCACCCGTGAAAAATACGAGGTCTGCGCCATAGACCGACTCTCTGAATTCCGAAAGGCTAGGCAAATCTTTCATTTTTCTATGAATTTTTATTAATTTAACCATATGGAAAACACTCTTCCAGTGCTCAAGAATCTTATCAAAATTTTCAGGGGAAGCTGTAGCTGTTGGAATCAAAACCACCGAGGGCTCTCTGTTAATCGCTTCCCTGAGAAAATCTCTTAACTTATTAAGAGTTAAAATAGATAAATTACCCCCACCAGGGATTATAAACATGGGCAAAACCCCTCCCTTAGGCTAAGTAATAAACGGAATATATGAGAACCGTGAGGACTGCTTCGATTGCAAGAATTGTTGAGGAAACTCCTATTAGGTTACTCTTCCTCAACCAGAAGACTTTTGAATGATACATCGGAAAGATTATAAATTAGTGCAATTGTTTTGTCAAGTTATTGGACAAAAAAAAAATCGAGTAGTATTTATAAAACCAATAGTTTGTAAGACATAAATTGCGATGTAAAAAAAAACGACCGATCTTTTTCCATCTCAAGGCAGAAGGCTATAATAGAAAACCCAAATAGCACTACGCAAAAGCAGATTATGGAACTTGACTCTTTGGAAACACTGTAGTATATTTTACCTTAAAAGGAGGGGATGTGAGACTTCTAATAAAATTCACATCAGGACATAAGACACCAATAAATCATGAGCTTAGGAAGCCCTTTATCTCATTTCTTAAAAAAGTTTTTGAGAAATCCGACGAAAACTACTTCAATGAGCTTTTCAATTCGAAGAAGGCGAAACCTTACTGCTTTTCACCCTATTTTGGCAAAGATTTTGCGGAAAAGTATATCGGCAAAAATATATCTCTGATATTCTCTACTGGCAATCCCGATATCCTCATCCACTTTTGGAATGGAATTCTGGCACTCAAAGAGGATAACAGCGATTATTTAAGTATAAACGGTATAAAATTCTACTTACGGAACTTAACTTTGCTCCCGCCAAAGAAAATCAATAGCACAAAGGCCATATTTAGGACAATAGGCATCTCGGTACTTACCAATCCCCAACAATCTGCTAAAGACTTTGAAAACTGGTATATAACACCTGAGCAAGATAATCTGGATGAATTTAACGAAGTTTTGAGAAAAAGAACGCAGGAGAGATTTCTGCATATAAAAGGAGTGAATAAAGAGATAAATCTTACCTTTTCCCTACTACAAAAACCTGAAAAACTCGTTGAAAAAACTATAGTCCCACACTACGGAGGTTACATAAAAGGTTTTAGAGGTACGTTTTTACTTGAAGGGGATCCTGAAATTCTTCAGTTCCTGTACGACTTCGGATTAGGGGTTAGAACTGGGCAAGGCTTTGGTCTTCTTAAACTCGTAAAAGAGATTTAAATCGCGGGAGGGAAAAATGGATGAAATCACTCTTTTCCCTTCAAATTGGTTATACAATTCGGCGGTTATTGGTTTCCTAAAAGTTCTTAGCTTCGGAGAATCAAAGAGGGTGTTAAAAAATCCCTATGAAATCACGGCAGAGGGTTCCGTTTCAATAAGTAAACATCATATTAAAGTCACCTATAAATTACTGCACGATTATCACAAAGAGAAACTAAAAGAAGAATTCAAGATATGGGGTGGAAACAAACGCTATAAAAACTATATCCAATCCAAACAGAAGAATTTTTTTGAAAATCATTACTTGGAATCCTTACAAGCAGTTACAGTAGATAACACACGTGGAAAGTGTAGTTGGTGTGTTGGTTACTATATTCCAAATAAACATTTAGAAAAATTAGCCCAAGAGTGGGGCACCAGTAAAAAAGAAAAACAACAGAATAACAGCAGAAAGAATCGTAAAGACGATGGATTTGTTAAGTTTATGGTGCAAAGAGAGAAATTTCAGGGAATTCACATTAAAGAATTGGGTGGTGCTATTACCGAAATGCCTAACGCTTTCTGGGGCTTGGAATTTTCCACCCCAATTTGTCACCTATGTTCATATCTAATTATTTTCCACCATTTAGCATTCTCTCCTATGAGTAAGAATCAGGAAATATTTATAAATACTCCACACTTTGGGCTTACATGGGACCTAAACGAGTTTTTAGATAATATTCTTCAAAATTCTGCGCAATTTGAACTCAGAAAGATTCTTGGGACATCCCTCCTTGAATGGGCAATAAAAAGAAGGGCATTATTGGGTGCATGGACAATAAGAAATATAGAAATGGTAGTAAAAACAGGTGATACAATTGATTACTTTGACCTTCCTTACCACATTACAAGGATCCTGTTAGACTATGATATAGCAAGGCTAATTAATACAATAAGTGAAGAAAAAATTTTTGATTTAATCCTTCGCGGTAAGTTCTCTGAAATCGAAAAAGCGAACTATTTCATTCTAAGAGCTCTCATTAAATTAAAAAATGGAGAGACTTTACCTGAAAACGATCCCGTTAAAAAATACGTCAATAGTTGGAACAATTTTAATCATATTTCAAAAATTGCATCCCTTTTGCCTGAGCTTTTGGCAAAAATATCTAAAATTTTAAACATGGAGGTAAAAAATGGAGAAGAAAAATATTGATGAACTTATATTAACCCTCCAGCGTGAGGCAAGGAGGGTTTCACCTGGTGTTAAAGATTCGATTAATGGTATTGGTTTTCGTTTGTTGGAGCAAGTTCGTTTTGGGAATAAGGACACTGTCTTCTATACACTTTTAAGATGCTACACTGCAAACAAAGAAAAATTTCCTGATCCACTAGTGGAAGCATTCAAACCAGAAAACGAAAAACATTTTAGAATCCTTATATTCTCTTTTTTAGCACCCATACTGGGTGCTGAACAGAAAACTGAGGGAGGTGAGTGATGAAACCTATAACCTTAACATTATTATTTGAAGCATCTGCTCTTAATAGAGATGAAAAGATTGGTGGAAATATACTGTCTGTTAAAAAACTCCAAAAAGGGGGTGTGACCGTAAGTTTTATTGGAAAGCCTGCCTTAAGACATTACTTATTTTCAACCCTTCAAAAAGCCTACAACTGGAAACCTGCTGAGCTAAACGGTGAAGGACGGGTTGTTCAATTTGATATAACAAAGGATAATATTATCTCAAGTCCTGAACTTGACGCCTTCGGCTACATGTGGACTCACGAGGGATGTGGGATAACTATAAAAAGAAAGTCACCTGTCGGTATCACAAAAGCAATAAGTTTAGATTCTTACTCTGGGGACATGGCATTCTATACAAATCATGACCTGGTAGAACGGGCTAAAAAACAGGGACTAAGCGTTGACCCAAACCCCTACAGTAAAGAAGAACACTTTTCCCTTTTTAAAATTAGTTGCACTATAGATACAGATGTTTTAGGAAGAGACGAGTGGGTTTTTCCACCCAATGTCAATATTCAAATTGGCAGTAACTCCATAATAATCAAGTGTGATAAGGAAAATAAGGGAAAAATCGAAATCTCGTATGCTCCTAAAAGCTATGAAGAGTCTAAAGGTTCTCACATTGATGTGGATACAAACCAGCGAAAAATAGTTTTTACCATTGATGATACTGAAAAAGCGAAGCGAATTAGAGAGATCCTGGAAGCAATTAAGAACGGTCTTTATTCCCAGTCGAGTAACGAAGCTAATACCATAATACCTCTCTTCTTAGTAGCAGCGTATGTAAGGGTTCCTGTGCCGGTGTTTCACCCTTATATTGATCTAAGACCACAAGGAGACAACACTTATGAAGTTATCGGATTGGACGATGCCATCAACAATGGCTGGATAGAGGGCACCCCATACATAATGGAATCAAAAAGAATCAAACTGCCTAAGGATATCAGGGAGAATCTCAGCAATAAACTAACTTTTTCTTGGGACGATTTTCTCCTTCCACTAAATTCCAAGCAATAATGAAATGCATCTACACTAACACCTACTGCCGTAATAACTAAACTTGCAAAAGGAGGCTCTATGAAGCTCTTGAGACTGAAAATTTACCAACCGCATGCACATTACCGAATCCCTTTTACCTTTTCAAGAAGGCACACATATCCAATTCCACCCTACTCTACGGTAATAGGGCTGATCTGCAATGTTCTCGGGATAAAAGACCAATCTGACTCCTATTTTCAGAAACTGAAAGATGGTTTATCTCTTGCGATTTATGGTAAATTCGGATCAATTACAAAAGAATATGTATGGCTGCGAAATTTAAACAAAGAATACCACATTTTAAGATTCGCTCACGAAAAAAACAGAGTAACAGTTCAAATTTCCGAACACCCCGGAGGGCAAATGCCTACAAGAGTAGATGTTTTAGAAGATGTTAACCTTGTAATATATATCCATCATCCAGATGACACTCTTTTAGAAACTCTTAAAGACAGCTTCTTAAATCCTCAAAATAGGATATATCCTTTACACTTAGGTAGAGCAGAAGATTGGATAATTTTCTCAGGTTCACCTTCTGAAGCAATTAAAATCACCGAAGTCGACGAGAAATCAATGAAATCCTACTACGGGAGGCTCGATTATTACTGTTGGATACCTAACATTAAATACGGCAGAGAATTTGTAGACGAAAAACTCTTCGATGAAAATTTCAGTGAGTTCATAGAAAAAATTAGCGGTAGTTCACATCTAATCACATCTTTTTACGAGATTAAGGATGGTTTTAGGAATTTTACTCATATTCCCGTTAAACTCTTTGAACAAGGTGATTTTCCTCTTTTTTGGGGTAAACCATTTAAGTTCATAAAGGATAATGAAATGAATATTCCTTTATTCCTTTGTAAAGCGAAGGGTGATAGCTATGGAAATTTGGGCTAAGTCATTAGAAACTAAGACCAATCAGGTCGTTACTTTAAGAAAACATGTTGAGGATCTAATAAATGCGATAAATAGATTTCCTATTGAAAAGCTGAATAACTTTTCACCCAAAGAAGGTTTAATATTAAAAAAGTTATTAAGATGGGCTTCATTTTTCCACGACCTCGGTAAAGTTTCGCCTGAATTTCAGAAAAGAATGGGTAACACTAACTTCAAAGTAGAGAATTCCCCTCAACACTTCCCTAGGATAAGACATAACATTTTATCCTTGTTCTTTATAGATAAGGATAAAGTAAGGGAGATTTGTGAAAATGATGAGACAATTTACACGACATTTTTATCCGCAATCGCATTCCACCACTGGAAGGTCGATGAGAAAGAGTATTTATTACACATAAACAAAGATTTATTAGAAGTATCAGACCTGCTTCTTAAGGACAAAAATGGAGAAAAAATTGCAGATATACTGCGTGCACACTTCGATAATTTTGAGATTGAAGGAAGTAAGGCGAGTGAATACATTAAGTTTGACGAACACTTAGCATGTCAGTTGAGAAACCGTGGTAGTCTCAGCAGTGTAGGGGTCGTAGGACCTTATACACTTTACTTTTTACCTGAAAGAATTAGCATAAAAACTAGAGCCAAAATTAATCTCAACTTTTGGGTATTCTTAGCGGGCTTTTTACAAAGGGCAGACCATTTTGTATCACTGGTAGAAAAAGACAACCGGATTGCTTTAGAGGAAGTTGAAATTCCCTTACAAGATTCTGATTTGGAACGAAAGCTAAAGGACAAATTTGGGGAAAAATTCTGGCAAAAAGACGCAACAAAACTAAAAAGTAGAAACTTGGTGTTAGTTGCGCCAACGGGGATTGGAAAAACAGAATTTGCTCTCCTTTGGGCAGAAGGGAATAAAGTATTTTACACACTTCCAATAAGAACTGCGACAAATCAAATTTTTGAACGTGCATGCGAATATTATAACAAAAAAATGGGTAATGACGAAGATCCTTTCATAAGTGGCAATGTAGGCCTTTTACATTCTGATGCAGATTTATATCTGTTGGAAAAATCTTCAAGCTTTACATTAGATGAAGATGGAGAGACATTTAAAATATTAGATTTAGCAAGGCATTTTTCACTCCCTGTAAACATTTGCACAGGTGATCAAATATTTCCAGCTGCTTTGAAATACCCACAATACGAGAAAACCTATGCAACTCTGGCATATTCTAAACTTATCATTGATGAGGTTCAAGCTTACGATCCTGTGGCTTGTGGAATAATCGTCAAAATGATCGAAGATGTAGTTTCTCTTGGATGCAAGTTCTTGCTCATAACCGCTACTTTGCCTGAATTTGTTGTTAGTTTTCTTAAAGGACGAGGAATAATAAAAGAAGATGACATAATTAATTTATACAAACCAGACAACCAACTTGGATTCCAATTAAAAGTTCACTTCAGGCACAAGCTGGAATTAAAAAAACTGGATATTGAAAACGATATCGATAGGATAACAAATATTGCCGCAGAGGGCAAAAGAGTTTTAGTTGTCTTGAATACCGTAGAAAAAGCAGAGAAGATTTTCGAAAGTTTAAACCAGAGAATAGCAAACAGCCGACATATTACTTGTGATTTGATACACTCAAGATTCACCCTAAATCAAAGAAGAGAAATTGAAAAGGACATACAAGAGAAATTCAAGAACCCAAAACCTTCAGAAGAAAAAACAGGGAGGATACTTGTGGCAACCCAAGTTATAGAAGCATCCTTAGACATTGATGCTGATTATCTTTTCACAGAAATTGCTCCCATTGATTCGCTAATTCAAAGGATGGGGAGAGTAATGAGAAGAGTCGATATACTCACAAACAAAATTAAAAATACTGGTAAGGACTTCAAATACGAGGATTTTTATGAGAATTCCCAGGCGAATGTGTACATATATTACGAAGAGAAAGTTGAACAAAACACCAGGTCAAGACATAGAGAACCATGGATCAAAGAGTCAGGGGCTGGCAGGGTTTACAAACAGGAACTACTTAGAGAAACCCTGAAAGCCCTTAACCGAAGCGGTGGAAGCAACTTGGAGCTAAAAGAGGATAAAAAACAAAAACTCGTAGGAGAGGTTTACGGGAATCTCGAAAAAAGTAGCTATATAGAAGACTATTACAACACAATCTCAACTCTTCTTTCAGGTTACGTTTCTGAAAATAAAGATGAAGCTCACAGGATCTTCCGAGAGATTTATTCACTTTCTTTGATTGATGAAAAATACATTGATGAAATAGCTCAAAAAATCTCTCAAAAACTTGAAAATCAGGAGAACATAACTTGGCTTTGGTTTAAAAAAGAAATCATCGCCCAATATGTCATAAACGAAAGTATGTGGAGATGTAAAGAATACGATCTCATGCCATTATGGAACCCCTTATATGAAAAACTAAAAGATTTAAATCCACTTTCCCAGAGTTACAGCTTGGTGAAGGAGAGAATTAAGAAGTTCTGTGAAGGGATATGGGTGCTAAAGGGCGGTCCAAAAGTCGAAGATATAATAATATAGAGGTAAACAGATGATTGAACCAATTGACATGAAGATAACCGGAACTCAAGTAGCTTACTTCATTATTTGCAAAAGAAAACTATGGCTTTTTAGCCACCAGATTGAGATGGAAGACAAGTCGGAACTGGTCTCTATTGGAAAGTTAATCTCCGAAGAAAGCTTCAACCGTGAGAAATTCAAAGAGGTTTCAATGGGTGACACATTGAAAGTGGATTTTCTCAAAATAAATGATGAAGTGGTCGTTCACGAAGTAAAAAAATCCAGAAAGTTGGAGGATGCTCATATCTGGCAAGTTAAGTTTTACATATATATGTTGAGAAGACTCGGAATAAATTCTACACACGGAATCATACATTATCCAAAATTAAGGAAGAAAATAGAGGTACAACTAAACAATGAAGATGTGAAACAAATTGAATCTGCAATATATCACATCGAAGAAATTAAGCAGTCTAATAAACCTCCAGAATTTTTTCTTAAGCCTTATTGCACCAAGTGTGCATATTACGAGTTTTGTTTAGCATAAATGGCGAGAAATTATTATATCTTTAAAAACGGCAGAATAAAGAGAAGTGAAAATACACTTGTCCTTGAAACAACGGAGGGCAAGAAATTCATCCCAATTAATGATGTTGACCAGATTTTTGTTTTTGGGGAAGTGGATTTTAACTCCTCCTTTATTAATCTTGTTTCACAAAGTAAAATAACCGTCCATTTCTTCAACTATTACGGCTATTATACTGGAAGTTTTATCCCAAGGGAAACTAATGTATCCGGCTATTTAATTTTGAAGCAGGTAGAGCACTACATAGATAAGGACAAGCGTATTAAATTAGCAAGTTCCTTTGTCGAATCTGCGTGTCATAACATGAAAAGGAACTTAGAGAAAAGGGAAGGATTTGATAATGAGATTGAAAAAATCACTGAATATATGGAAAGGATAAAGGATGCGCCGGACATAACTTCCCTTATGAGTATAGAAGCTCATGTAAGAAAAATCTATTATGGCTGTATTGAGAAATTAACGGAATGGGAATTCGACATTAGGACCATAAGACCACCTAAAAATCCCCTAAATGCCATGATTTCCTTTGGTAATTCACTCCTTTACGCTCAGATTCTTAAACAGATTTATGAGACTCCACTAAACCCGACAATAAGTTACCTTCACGAACCATCCGAAAGAAGATTCTCCTTAGCTCTGGATGTTTCTGAAATCTTCAAGCCGATTTTAGTCGATAGATTGATCTTAAAACTCATAAATACAAAAATAATTA
>JBDRYG010000042.1:0-14165 GCA_039803305.1 Caldifarciminota bacterium | reverse complement strand
CGAAGATAGGATTAGCATAGTCTTATTCGACTCTGAAGCCAGGGTTTTGGTTTCAAATACACCTGCCTCAGCTCGCAAAGAGTTGAGAACAAGGGTTGAGGACATATTTCCCCTTGGTGGAACTTCAAGCGACGAAGGGATGGAACTCGGTCTTCAAGAAGCAGAGAAATTTCTTGGCGAGGATGTGGTCAGCTGGATGATTCTTTTGACCGATGGTAAAAACGACCATGGTGACGATAATAAGTGCTTAGAACTTGCAAGAGTTGCTCGTAAAAAGGGCATAAACATAAGCACAATAGGTCTTGGAAGGAAATGGGATCCCAAGCTGCTTGAGCAAATCTCTGATTTTTCAGGTGGCAAAATGTATTATGTTGATAATCCTGAGGATCTAAAGGAAAAGTTCTTGAAAGAGCTTGAAAATATTAAAAATGTGGTGTATAGGGATATTAGTTTGAAGCTAAAGCTTGAAGGGTTTGTTGAGTTTTCTAAAGTTTCTCCAGCTTTTGTAGTTACACCGCAGATTAAAAGGATTGAACCTTTATGGGATGGTGAGGGGTGGATTCTGGAAATTGGTGATCTTGAAAGAGGAAAAGAAAAACTGGTTTTATTGCAGGTTTTTGTGGGAAGACCAGGATCTAATTATATAAACAAGGCTTTGGAATATACCATACAATACAAAACCCTGAGTGGAGAGAAGAGAGAGTCTCCAACACACAACGTAGTTCTTGAGGTCACGGAAAGTTATATCATGCAATTTGATGATGAAGTTAGGGATGTGATAGGTAAGGTTAGTTTATATGTGGAACACCAACTTGCTGAGGAGTATATTGATGCAGGAAAGCCTATGGAAGCTTTAACCATACTCCAGACCATGTACCAAACGGCGGTGAAGTTTGAAAACGATGAGCTGAAGAAGGTAATAGAAGAGAATATAGAAAAGATAAAAGCACAGGGAGAAATTCCTGAAGAACTTAGGATAAAAACTAAGTATCAAACTAAGCTAATAGAAGAATGAAGTGTCCAATTTGCGGTTTTCAAAATAGAGAGGGAGTTAGATTTTGTGAGAGGTGTCTTGGTGCACTTGATATCTTTTCTGTTAAAGCAGAAGACGAAGGTGTTTTTTGTTCTAAGGGACATTGGAATCCTTCTGGTGTAAGGTTTTGCACCACTTGCGGTGAGGCTCTATCTCTATCAAAGGGCCAAGAAAGTCCATTTCTGCTTGTAGAAGAGGAAACAGGTCAATTCGTTTACATTCCCTTAAAAGACGAAGGCGTTTTTCAAGTTATAATTGGAAGAAAGAGTCAAGATTTTACCCCCGATGTGGATCTTTCGATCTTTCCATTGTCAGCCACTGTCTCGAGGAAACACGCATTACTGGTGATCGACCCCTCAGTAAAAACATTTGTTATTAGGGATCTCGGTAGTACCAACGGCACATACTTGAATGGTGCAAGACTTGAACCAGGTAAGGATTACAGGGTTTCTCCTGGAGATACAATCGGCTTTAGTAAAAAGTTGAATCTCGTTCTGGAGGTTAGAGAACAGTGAGGTTTAAGAGATGTCCGCGGTGTAATACATTGAATTCACTTGAAAGTAAAACCTGTGTTGTATGTGGTTTTGAGCTTAACTATTTCTTTTGTCGGGTATGTGGGACGAAGGTAGAAGAAGGTACCGAATACTGCCCTAATTGTAGGACTTACTTGAGAGTCTTCTATCGGGTGCCGGCTCCCATTGAAGATTCCATAGTTGATCCTAAGTTCAAGGTTTATAGCAAAGAGGATATTTGGACAACGGTGTTTGAATTAAATCCGAATATAACAAGGATTCAGGTAAATTCCGGTGTATTTGGTTTATTTTCAAACCTTGGCAACCTATACGATGCAGTAGAAGTAGAAAAAGGTAAGTTTTTTCCAGTTTTAACCTCAAGGGAACCTTTGTCTAAATTTGAGGATGTGTGGGAATCTTTGGGAGATGAGGATAAAATAAACCTGATCATTGATTTCGTCGATAAAATTAAGGATTTTACCAATTTATACTTTCCCGAGAGAATAGGTGAAGTTTTGTTGGACAAAGATCATACCCCTATTTTCCCTGTGGTGGAGGAGAGCGAGAAAGGGTTTGTGCCTTTGAATGTCTTTCTTCAAGAAATGATAAGGACGCTAAAAGGCGCAGAAGATTCTATCTGGGAAAGAGAAAAATATGGATTTTTACAAGGTGACTTAAATGTCCGGAGGTTTCTTAATTGGTTGAAGACATTAAAGGATCGCCTTAAAAACCCGCTCATTAGTTATGTCGGTATTTCAGATAAAGGTCCCGTTAGAAGTGTCAATGAGGACGCTATATTACTTCTTGAGACAAGCGAGATAGTTCAAAGGCTCGATGTTGTAGGAACGAACAAAAAGTACCTATTTATACTGACCGACGGACTCGGAGGGCACGAGAGAGGAGAAGTTGCTGCGGAGCTGATTATTGAGGGAATGAAAAAAGAATTTTATAAAGGGCTTCTTGCAAGAAAACAAGTGGAGGTTGAAAATATCGTTGACTGTGTGGAGGTTGTCAATAACTTTGTTTATTCACTAAATCAGAATATTGATAATTCCTCTGGTAGAATGGGAGGAACTATCTCGGGCCTTTTCATTGATGGGCTTCGTTTTATAGTATTTAATGTTGGAGACTCGCCAATTTTTGTGTTTGAAGACGGTTCTTACTATGAAGCTTCTCAAAGGGACATCTCCACCAAGAAAGCGAAGGCAATTACCCAAGCTATTGGTGTGAAAACTTCCAAAGAACTCGATGTTCATATTGAGGAATTGAAGACACCGGCTGAAAAGTTTAAAATTTTGATATGCTCCGATGGCTTAACAGATGCAGTTCCGGAAGAAGTGATTTATTCAGTGGTGATGAATGATGAACTCAATTTACACGAAAAGTGTGAGAGTTTACTAGAGGAGGCATATAAAAGAAAAACTACAGATAATGTTAGCATTATATTGGTAGAAGTTGAAAAGAATCGTGTAATAGGGAGCGAAAAATGAAAGTTTGTCAAAAGTGTGGTAAGCAAAGTCCTGATAATGCTTTATTTTGTGCCTTTTGTGGGAATAAATTTGAATCTGGAACTAAGTGCTCTACATGTGGCGAAACAAATCCGCCCGGTGAATATTTTTGTATAAAATGTGGTTCCCCCTTGTCCACCGGTCCAATTCTTATAGAAAATCGTTATAAACTGTTAAAGAAGATAGGTGTAGGTGGTTTCGGAAAAACATATCTTGCCGAGGATTTACAGCTTTTTGGGAGAAAGGTCGTGATAAAAGAGTTTTCTGACACGTCGAGTAAGGGCAAGGAGTTCATCAAGAGAGAGGGCATGATCCTTGCGAAATTAAATCATCCACAAATACCCAAAATCCACGGGTACACCGTCGACAAAAGCGGTAAAATTTATCTTATCCAGGATTTTGTCGAGGGTAAAAATCTAAGACAAATTTTGTCAGAAAGAGGAAAGCTGGAAGAGGATGAGGCAATAATTGTTTTAAAAGATACCCTCGACATTTTGAGCTACTTGCATTCTTTTGATCCACCTCTTTTACACAGAGATATCAAGCCCGAGAACATTATTGTTGACCAGAATGGTAAGGCTTTTCTTGTTGACTACGGTGCAGTTATTGAATACAAACCGGGTGAGAGGGATAGAGAAATTATATACACTAAGGGATACGCATCCCCAAAGCAAAGACTCGGCTATTCTTCCCCCCAGAGTGACCTCTACTCTTTAGGTATTGTAGCGATTGAGATATTAACAGGCCTCACCCCGGACAAATTTAAAAATGATGAGAAAGGAACTATTGATTACTCAGTAATTGATACGATGAGTGTTGAAGTGAGAGAATTTTTGACAAAACTAACTGGTGGAAGTGCTGTGCAAACTGCGTTGTCTATTGAAATGAGACCTGAATCCTTATTCAAAAGCGCTTCAGAAGCGAAAGCAGCTCTGGAAGTCCTTGAGAAAATTCGTACACTGAGAGATATTAAGATATCGCAGTTTGCAGGTCAAATTGGTCCTAAAGAAGAGAAGGAAATTTTTGACATGGCGTCTAAAATGCAGATTCCTCACGATCTAATGAAAAAGGTTCTTGACGAGGTCAAGAAAAAGAGTAGAGAAGTTCCCCAAAAACGCGTTTCGAGTGAATCTCCATTTGTGACGCGAATTTCTATGTTTTCTCAGGCTGTTGGTATTACACAGATAAAAATACTCGGGAAGGTTCAAGCTTACACGACTATGGCTCTCAAGGTTATTTTTACCCCGAAGGGTGAATACATGCTTACCATGGGTGCGGATGGAGTAATTAAAGTATTTGGCACCACTGAGTGGCAGCGACTAATCTCTATTAAGGCCACATCGGAGGAAGACTTGCCCACTGACATAAAAGTTTCGCCAAATTCTGAGTATCTGGCTGTATCAACAAAAAGTGGAGTAATTAAATTTTATGAAACAAGACACTGGACTTTACTTATGAATACAAAGTTTCAGAACGACGAAATTACTGAAATCACCTTCTCCCATGATTCCAGTTTCTTTTACGCAGGTGGTTTTGAGAAGGTGATAACGGTTTTCGACTTGGGTTCTGTCAGCAAGGTTGGTAATCTCACTGGTCACGATACCTTTATTAATACCATTGCGCACTCACCTAAGGAGAATTTCCTTGTTTCAGGTGGTGCAGATGGAACAATCGTGGTCTGGGATCTTGAGAGGAGAAAGCCGAAAACAATATTGAAACAACATACGGGTTGGATTAAAAAGATCAAGTTTTCACCTTCTGGAGAGTTTTTTGTTTCCGTTGGCACCGATGGGAATGTGGTAATATGGAGTGCTGGTTCCCTTGACATGTTAAAGGTTTACAAACTCGAGGAAGATTTTCGCAACATCGTTGACTTTGAAATATCGTATGACAGCCGAGCTTTACTTATCGCATCGGAAAATAAATTACAAATAATAGATCTTGGCGAGTTAGTGAAGAAAGCAGAAACCGATTTACAAACGCGAAAATGTACTTCAATTTGCTTGTTCCCAAAACGAAATTACTTCGCAACCACAGATATAGACGGGTTTGTCAAACTCTGGAAGTTTGCTATTGAATAAAAAGATCCAGGTTTATAACTAATCTACTCCTTTTCATTCTCTCGGCCCTTATAATAGTGATTATATCAAAGGCTGTCTTTTCCACATCTGAACTTATAACAAGGTATTGGTATTTCTCAGCCCACTTTAATTCGAGTTTGGCTCTCTCGAGCCTCTCCTTTAATTCGTCCTCAGTTTCGGTCTGCCTCTTTTGTAGCCTCCTCTTAAGTTCCTTTATGGATGGGGGCAATAAAAAGATTGAAACAAGCTCCTCACCGAAAAATTTCTCAAGGGAAGTCTTACCTTGAATGTCAAGATCCATTATTACATCTTTCCCTTCTTGAAGTGCTTTTAGTACAGGTGCTTTTGGAGTTCCGTAGTACTCACCTCCAAAGACTTGAGCCCATTCGAGAAGTTCGTTGTCATTTATCATCTTTATGAAATTTTCTTTGCTTGTAAAAATGTAATCAACACCGTTTATCTCTCCCGGTCTCGGTGAACGGGTTGTAATGGATACAGAATAGTACAAATTGGGATCTAGATTCCTGACCCTGTTTAACACGGTAGTTTTGCCAGTTCCGGATGGGGCGGACAATACTATTACAAAAGGTCTATGTTTCATTCAACGGTCACACTTTTTGCAAGGTTTCTTGGCTTGTCAACGTCGCAACCACGACCTACGGCCACATAATACGCAAAAAGTTGAAGGGGCACTATTGACACTATAGGTGTGAAAAGCTCGTTCACATTGGGTATCTCAAAGACAAAATCACTTAGAGCCTGCATTCTTGAGTCTCCCTTTGTGATGACTGAAAGGATTATACCACCCCTCGCCTTAACTTCTTCAAGATTATTGATGGATTTTTCGTATACGGATGTTACAGGATTTACGAAAACAACGGGTAAATCCTTATCAACCAGAGCCAGAGGACCATGCTTCATTTCGCCAGCGGCGTAGCCAATTGCGTGGATGTAGGAGATTTCCTTCAATTTTAAAGCCCCCTCCAAAGCTGTTGGATAGTTAACTCCTCTCCCTAAGAACATGAAATATTTACTGTTTAAGAATTTATCGGCCACGCCCTTTATGAAGTCTGATTGCTTAAGTATCTCAGCAACTTGATCCGGGATTTCAAAGAGTTCTTTCCTTATTTTCTGAAAGTCGTTTTCAGAGATGTGCCCTTTTAAAAGGCCAACCTCCAAGCTTAAGAGGAGAAGTATTAATATTTGAGCAGTGTAAGCCTTTGTCGAAGCAACACCTATTTCGGGTCCCGCATTAATATAGAGAACATAGTCAGACTCTCTTGCGATGGAGCTATCTTTTACATTTACTATGGATAACACCTCAAGCCCACTCTCTTTCACGAGTTTCACACCTGCAAGGGTATCAGCAGTCTCACCCGATTGGCTTATTGCAATCACCAGGGTATTTGGGCTGAGAACGGGCTCACGGTATCTAAATTCCGAAGAATAGTCAACATCTGTCTGAATTCTCGCTAATTTTTCTAAAAGATATTTTCCAACAATTCCGGCATGCATAGATGTACCTGAAGCCTGAATTATTATGCGATCTTTGTTAAGTAAAAGCCTTCGGAGATTAAAATCTTTTAGAAGGGTTACCTCATTTCCCCGTATATAATGCTCAAGGTTTTTTCTTAGCACCTCAGGCTGCTCAAATATCTCCTTTAGCATGAAGTGGGGGAACTGGCCCTTTTCTGCCATGTCTGCGGTCCACTCGATGGTTGTAACATTTTTCTTCTTTTCCATGCCATTGAAATCAAAAACCCTAAATTCATTCTGAGTTATCACGCATATTTCGCCATCTTCCAGAGTCACAATTTCCTTTGTATGGGAAAGAAGGGGTGTTGGGTCCGATGCAAGTAGCATTTCGCCTCGACCAACTCCAATTAGTAAAGGACTTTGCATCTTTACTCCTATTACCTTGTCTGGCTCGATGGATGAAAGCACGACCAGAGCGAAGGAACCTTTAAGCCTTTTAACGGTTTTAAGTATTGCATCTAATAAAGATCCTTCATAGTATTCCTCAATAAGATGAGGAATTACCTCGCTATCCGTTTCGGAGATAAATTTGTGCCCTTTTTCTTCGAGCTCTTTTTTAAGCTCTTCGAAGTTTTCTATGATTCCATTATGGGCTACTGCGATTTGGGATTTGCAGTCGGTGTGTGGGTGAGCGTTTATGTCATTAACCTTTCCATGAGTTGCCCAGCGGGTATGTCCTATGCCAGCCTTGCCGTTAAAGACCATCCCGTTGACTAAGGTATACAAATCCCCGATTCTTCCTGCTCTTTTTCTGACGAAAAGCCTTCCGTTGTGTATTACTGCAATCCCTGCGGAATCATACCCACGATATTCTAATTTTTCAAGTCCGACAAGTATTACTGAATCCAGGTCCTTATTACCGATGTATCCTACTATGCCGCACATTTTTTGTTAATGCCGGAGGAGGGACTCGAACCCTCACGGCCTTAGAGGCCAGCGGATTTTGAATCCGCCGCGTCTTCCATTCCACCACTCCGGCGTGAGCAATATTATAAATCCGAATATGCTAACTTTCAAAGAATTTAAAAGTGGCGCATAAAGAATCTAATACCAAAGGGAGAATATAGACTTTGTCTTTTCGTATTTATTGTTTTATAATAATCGACTACTGGAGAGGTGCCCGAGCTGGCCGAAGGGGCACGATTGGAAATCGTGCGTACCCCTAAAAAGGGTACCGTGGGTTCGAATCCCACCCTCTCCGTAAATTATTTGAAAATTCAATTTTTTTGAAATATAATTACACGAAGCTGGAGGATATGTATGCGTACTTTTTTGCCAAAAGAAGAAAACATTGAAAGGAAATGGTTTTTAGTGGATGCTTCCGGGGTTGAACTTGGAAGATTGGCTTCGCGAGTATCTCTGCTTCTTCAAGGGAAAAGGAAAAGGATATATACACCACATATTGATACGGGTGATTTTGTTGTAGTGATAAATGCGGATAAAGTAAAGCTTACAGGAAAAAAGCTTCTGCAAAAAGTATATTATCATCACAGTGGTTATCCCGGTGGAATTAAAGCTATTACAGCAGGGCAGATTTTACAGACTCATCCGGAGAGACTCATTGAACTTGCAGTAAAGAGGATGTTGCCAAAGAACAAGCTTGGAAGGAGAATGTTTTTGAGACTTAAAGTTTACGCTGGGCCAGAACATCCACACAAGGCCCAGAATCCTGAGCCAATTGAAATAAGGAAGATAAACTAAGGAGGTAAGATCTTGAGTGAAGCAAAAGTAATTTTTGCGTGGGGTTCCAGAAAAAGAGCTGTGGCACGTTTGAGATTACGGGAAAACGGGCGTGGCCTTATTTATGTCAATGGCTTAAGACCTTTAGAATATTTTGGAAGAGAGGATCTTGTAATTCACGCCCTTGAGCCACTGAAGATAGCCGGTATAGACAAGCCCGTTGATGTGATTTGTAAAGTTGAGGGCGGGGGAAAAGCAGGTCAAGCTGGGGCTGTGAGGCTTGCCCTTGCCCGAGCCCTGAAGGCAATGGACGAAAATCTCACAGAAGTACTCAAGAAGTACAGAATGTTATCAAGAGATCCAAGAGAAAAGGAGAGAATGAAATATGGAAAGAGCAAGAGAAGAAAATCTCCACAATACTCCAAGCGATAATATTGCATTCCCTGTTACGCTTAAAGAGCTGTTAGAAGCAGGAGTCCAGTTCGGACACAAGAGAAGACGCTGGAATCCTAAAATGAAGCCATATATTTACACCCAGAGGGAAGATCACCACATCATTGACATTAGAAAAACTTACGAGAAATTATTAGAAGCATATAATTTTCTAAAGAAACTCAGTGCGAAGGGTGGAGCTGTCCTTTTTGTCTGCACCAAGAAGCAAGGCAAAGAAGTTGTTACTGAAGAAGCTAAGAGATGTGGTGCTTTTTACATGACAGAGAGATGGCCAGGTGGCACTTTGACCAATTTTGAAACTATAAGAAAGAGAATAGCAAGGATGAAAGAACTTCAACAGATGAAAGAAACCGGAGATTTAGAGCTTTACCCTAAGAAAGAGAGACTTCTGATGCTCCATGAGCTTGAGAAGCTCGAAAAGGTTTTCTCAGGGATCGCGGACATGGAAACCCTTCCTGATGCTGTGTACATAGTGGACCTTGTGAAAGAGGAAATAGCTTTAAGAGAGGCAAAAAGGCTTTCTATTCCGGTAATTGCAATAGTTGATACCAATGCAGATCCTACTCTTGTGGAATACCCAATACCTGGTAACGACGATGCCATAAGATCAATTACCCTGATAACCAAGACCCTCGCCAATGCTATTATTGAGGGAAGACAAGGGCAGGATTCTTTTGATGTTCAAAAGAGTGAGGAAGGAGGATCTGAAGATGGCAATAACGCCTGAAATGATTAAGGAACTAAAAGAAAGGACTGGTGCAGGAATTCTTGACTGCAAAAAGGCCCTGGAAAAGACGGGTGGTGACATTGAAAAGGCTGTGGAAGAGCTCAGGAAAATGGGGCTCGCTAAGGCAGACAAAAAGCTTTCCAGGGAAACAAAAGAGGGTCTTGTGGAGGCTTACATTCATCCGGGTGCAAGGCTGGGGGTACTCGTTGAGGTAAATTGCGAAACTGACTTTGTTGCAAATACCGATGAATTTAAGAAATTTGTCCACAATATTGCACTGCAGATTGCTGCGATGAGCCCCAAGTATGTCAGGAGAGAGGATATACCCGTGGATGTAATCGAGAGAGAAAAGGAAATTTTAAGAGAGCAGCTTAAAAGAGAGGGGAAACCCGATCAGGTAATAGAAAAAATCATCGAAGGTAAACTTCAGAAGTTCTATCAGGAAAATGTTCTTTATGACCAGGAATTTTTCATGGAACCAGGAGTCACAATAGAAGAGTATGTGAAACAGCATATCGCTAAGTTTTCCGAAAATATTAGAATTAAGAGATTTGCGAGGTTCAAGATAGGTGAAGAGTAAGTATCGCCGGGTTTTACTAAAGATTTCTGGCGAGCTTTTCGGGAATGAGAAAGAAAATTTTGATATAGACTTCCTCAATAGATTATCAAGAGAGATTGCTCATTGTGTTAAGGATCTTGACACTCAAATTGCCATAGTCGTTGGTGGTGGAAATATTGTACGTGGTAAAACCATAGAAAAACTGGGTTTTGACAGAGTATCAGCTGATTACATGGGTATGCTGGCTACCGCCATTAACAGCATGGCTCTTCAAAATACCCTGGAAAAGTACGGCGTTGAGACAAGAATTGTAACTGCCATTGAAATAAAGGCCATTGGTGAGTCATTCGTTAGAAGAAAGGCTATTGAACATCTCAACAAGGGCAGAGTTGTGATATTTGCGTGCGGAACTGGTAATCCCCTTTTTACCACCGATACTGCTGCAGCTTTGAGAGCGGGTGAAATTAAGGCAGAGCTACTTCTTAAGGGGACTAAAGTGGATGGGGTTTATGACAAAGACCCCAAGAAGTACCCCGATGCGAAGAAGTTTGATTATTTAAATCTGAAAACTATGATAAATCTTGAACTTGAAGTTATGGATCAGACTGCTGTTACCCTTTGCAGGGAAAATGGAATTCCTGTGCTGGTTTTTGATTTAACTAAGGAAGGAAATCTTGAGAAAGCTCTTCTTGGTGAAAAAATCGGCACCTTTGTTGAAATTTAAGAGGGGGCAAAAATGTTAGACAAAGTCTACAAAGAAGTTGAGCAAAAGATGAAAAAGACCGTGGAAAATTTTGAGAGAGAGATTTCCAGATTGAGAACTGGAAGAGCTACTCCTTATCTCCTCGATGGAATTAAGGTGGATTATTACGGATCACAGGTGCCTATCAACCAGGTGGCAACAATTCAAATCCCTGATCCTTCGATGATAATCATACAACCCTGGGATAAATCCGTAATCGGTGAAATAGAGAGGTCTATCAAGAAGGCAGGTCTCGGGTTAAATCCTCAAAGTGACGGTAATGTTCTAAGAATTCCTATCCCTCCTCTTTCAGAAGAGAGGCGCCAGGAGCTGGTTAAACTCGTAAGGAAGTACGCTGAGGATGCGAGAGTCGCTATACGTAATGTGCGGAGGGAGGGAGTTGAACAGGTCAAAAAGATGGAGAAAAATAAGGAAATAAGTGAGGACGATTCAAAAAAAGCTGAGAAACACCTTCAAGAGCTTCATGATAAGTATATTGAGGAAATAAATAAGGCGGTAAAGAACAAGGAGAAAGAGATTCTTGAAGAGTGAAGTCCCCCAGCATGTGGCCATTATAATGGATGGTAATGGCCGCTGGGCTCGGGAGCGCGGTCTTCCAAGATACCTGGGCCACAAAGCAGGGGCTGAATCCGTAAGAGAAGTCATCAGGATTTCAAGATTAGTTGGTATAAAATACCTTACTCTTTACACTTTTTCCCTTGAAAACTGGAAAAGACCAGAGAGAGAGGTAAGGTTTTTAATGAGGATGCTCTCCGAGCTCATCGCGGATGAAGTGGAGATGCTGGTTAAAAATAATGTGCGGATAGATTTTATAGGTAAACTGGATCTATTGCCCCAGAGTCTTAAAGAAGAAATAAAAAAAGCAAGGGAAAAAACAGATAAATGTGATGGTCTTAAGGTTTTTCTTGCTCTATCCTATGGTGGGCGAGCTGAAATTGTTGATGCGGTAAAAAATCTTGTAAAAAGTGGATTTAATATAGATGAACTCACTGAAGAGACTTTCAAGAAGTTTACATATCTTCCTGAAATTCCCGATCCGGACCTTTTGATCAGGACAGGAGGGGAAGTAAGGATATCCAATTTTTTGCTCTGGCACATAGCATATACAGAATTTTATTTTACTAAAACCCTCTGGCCTGATTTTAGAAGTGAAGAATTTTTGAGAATTCTGGAAGATTTTGCTCAACGGCAAAGGAGGTTTGGAGGTGTCCCTGAAGGATGAACTAAGGATAAGAAGCCTTGTTGCTGTAGTTCTTATACCTATCGTTTTATTACTTGTATTTCTGGGGAGAGTTTATTTCACAACTCTTGTAGCTGTAGCCTTTACCCTTGCAGCGTGGGAGTTTTTGAATCTGTATAAAGTTAATATGGTTGAGCGGTATCTTGTTGTTTTTATGCTTGCTTTATCAATATACCTTGCTTACTTTGGGCTGTGGCAATGGCTCTTCGTGGTATTTCTCCTATTTTTCCTACCCATTCCGCTTACCTGGAACAAAGGGGTTAGCATAGTTGAAATATCACTTTCTCATTTTATTTTACTCTATACTCTTGTAGGTGCGGTATCTTGTATCTTAATCCGGGAGAAACTCGGTTTTGGTGGCATAGCATTTTTCCTTGGTGTAATCTGGATTTTTGACACAATGGCGTATTTATGCGGATATTTCTTTGGGAAACATAAACTTGCTGTTAAAATAAGCCCAAAGAAGACTGTTGAGGGTTATATTTACGGTATTTTTACAACTCTTCCCTTTGGTTACATTCTTCATATGATTAAGTTGTCTCCGTTTAAAAGTACATGGCAGGCTCTTCTATTTACTGTAATTCTATCATTTCTCTCTCAAATTGGAGATCTTGTAGAATCCACTTTTAAGAGGGAAACAGGGGTTAAAGATTCCTCTAACATCTTCCCGGGGCACGGTGGTATGCTTGATAGAATTGATAGCATAGTTTTTACAGCTCCCTATTTTGCCTTATTAACCTGGGTGTTTGGTATATGGAAATAAAAGATTTTCAGGAGTTAATCAGAGAGATATACTTCGGCAAAGATAGTTCCAGGGGGCGTGCAGAGACCTTTAGATGGTTTGTTGAAGAAGTAGGCGAGCTTGCAAAGGCAGTAAGACATAATAACAAGCAGGAGCTCCTTGAGGAGTTTGCGGATGTTTGTGCGTGGCTATTTTCCCTTGCCAGTTTATATGATATTGATATGGAGGAAGCTTTAAGGAAATACCTTAAAGGTTGTCCTAAGTGTGGAAATACTCCGTGTACATGTGGGGAATGAAGGTTTTGTATGTCCGAAAGAAGAGCTATACTTTATGTTGTTCTCTCTTCTCTGATTTGGAGCACATCCTTTCCAGCCGTTAAACTAGGGCTTTCCTATTTTTCCCCATTAACCTTTGTCTTTTTAAGATTTCTCCTTGGTTTTTTGATCTATCTGATTTTCTTTCAGATTTCAAAAATTAGGTTCCCTTTCAATCTTTTTAAGGAAAAGGGTGCTTATCTTTTGGGTTTTGTTACCTTCCTCTCGTACGTTTTTCAGTTCGTTGGTCAAAAATATACCCTCGCTTCAAGGACCGCTTTGATTATTAATCTCTTCGTAATATGGGTACCTATACTGGCTGTGATCTTTTTAAAAGAAAAGTTTCATAGGAAATATCTTGTCTCCCTTTTCTTACTTGTTCCCGGCATGATTCTCCTCAGCGGTGGGAGAAACCTTAAACAAGCCTTTGCACAGGGAATAATGCTGGGTGATCTCATAGTTTTAATTGCCTCCTTTTGCTGGGCCTTTTATGTCATAACTTCTAAGAAGCTCCTTGAAAAGTACTCTTCCCATGAAATTAATGCCTTTGTTTTTCTTGTTACCGCTGTCCTTGCTTTCCCTTTTACCATACATAGCAATTTCAAACCCGTTTTTAATATTGCCGGCTTGGGGATAGTGTTACATCTTTCATTAAATTGCACGGTATTAGCCTATTACCTCTATGTAACTGGTCTTAAGCATTCTGGTGCGATTAAATCAACAATTTTCGTATCCCTCGAGGTATTGTTTAGTTTTATTGTTTCATTGATTGTTCTCGGGGAAAGATGGACCGCAGTGGAAATTCTGGGTGGTTTTTTAATGCTTACAGCTGTTTTCCTCTCTATATGAGAAACTGGGCAGAGGAGGATTCGAACCTCCGACCTTCCCCCGGTATGGGGGACGTTCTAACCAGACATTTTTTGGGGGAAAATAAAAAAAACTGGGCAGAGGAGGATTCGAACCTCCGACCTTCCCCCGGTATGGGGGACGTTCTAACCAGACATTTTTTGGGGGAAA
>JBDRYG010000041.1:0-14280 GCA_039803305.1 Caldifarciminota bacterium | reverse complement strand
TCTCAGAAAAAAGGAGAGAGATTAATTTATCTATTTCCTTACGCTCAATTAACAAGTCAACGGCTTTGAGCCTCTCCAGGATGTTATTTGACTTCAAAAGTTGCTCTATTTCCTGATCCCTCAATCCTTCGTGTCTTTTAGACGATTCAGACATTTTTCAATCCCCTTTTTTAAATCGTCCAAACCTATACCCTTTAATGCTGAAATATAGTATACTTCACAATCGAGGTTTAATGAAGGCACATTTTCCACAAGGTCAATTTTGTTAACAGCAACAAGGCGGGGTTTCACAAGGATTTCTGGATTGTAAGATTCTATTTCTCTTAAAAGTTTTTTGTATTGTCCACCCAACTCATCTGCTGATGCATCAAGCAAAAAAATCAAAACCTTTGTTCTTTCAATATGTCTCAAAAAAGCAAGCCCAAGCCCTTTGCCTTTATGGGCGTCCTCAATTATACCGGGAATATCAACGAGAGCAAATCTTATATTATCATCTTCATGATATACTCCAAGATTAGGAGTTAAGGTTGTAAAAGGATAGTCA
The DNA here is from genome assembly GCA_039803305.1 of Caldifarciminota bacterium. GTDB lineage: Bacteria > Hydrothermota > Hydrothermia > UBA1063 > UBA1063 > UBA1063. Next base: position 13,736 of record JBDRYG010000041.1, on the reverse strand, counting down.
CCTACCTTTGCGTGGGTACCCACAAGGGCATTAAGCAGAGTTGTTTTTCCAGAGTTTGGGAAACCTACTATCCCTACATCGGCAAGAAGCTTTAGTTCAATCCTCAGAAATCTCCTCTCACCCCTTGTACCTTCCTCTGCAATCCTTGGGGCTCTGTTCGTAGGCGTAGCAAATCTTGCGTTACCCCTTCCTCCCTTTCCACCACGGGCGAGAAGTAATGTCTGCCCGTGCTCAAGTATTTCGCCAATAACCTCACCGGTCTCATCATCATAAATCACACTACCAAGGGGAACTTTTACATACAGATCTTTACCCTTCCTCCCCGCTCTGTTATTAGGACCCCCATCACGACCATCCTCAGCAGCATAATACCTTTTATACTTAAAGTCCAGCAAAGTTTTAAGGGAGCGCTCCCCGATTGCATACACATTCCCACCATCTCCGCCATCTCCCCCATCGGGTCCGCCAAAGGGTTTAAATTTTTCTCTTAAAAAATGAACTATACCATCTCCACCGTCACCGGCTTTGACCTCAATTCTTACGAGATCTACAAAATATTCATGCCTCATAATAAAACTAACCCCAGGGGGGAACTACCACCCTGGGGCAGGAGGGGGTGGTGAATGTTATGAGGTTCTTTTTCTTATTCAATTATGATAGCGCTTCCAGGGCACTGTTCTGCTGCTTCCTGGACATCTGCCCTGTCACCTGCTGTCTCCATTCCTTCTTTGACGTGGGCAAGTCCATCATCCCCCATATAGAATACATCGGGTGCAATATCTGTGCAGATAGCATCCCCTACACAGAGATCAGGGTCTATTCTAACTTTCTTTGCCATGATACCCTCCTTATTTTTGTTTATGCTATATTTTAAACCGGCACCCCATGAATAGTCAAAAGGCTTTAGGCCTTCTGACCCCTTTTATGCCACTTTTCGTAGAGTATGGAATACTTCTGTACCGTGTAGACAAAATAAAATAGGGAAAATATCAAACCTCTAAATCCTTCGAGGAAACAACCTTTTAAAAGGTAATGCTTCAGAAAGTTGAGAGTGGGTCTAAAAGTCAAATCAAAAATGTTAAACTTCTTACCTTTATCAAACTTCTCTTCTGCAAGAAGTCTTGCATAATTTAGATTTTTAAGGTATTGATGATATAAATCTCTGAAGGGGTAATGCAAAATAGCCCCTTTAAGGTAACCAACTCTCCCCCTTATATTTACCTTTTCGTGAACCCTACCTTCCCATGTACCCATCTTTGCCTTGAATAATCTTAAAAGCCTGTCGGGTGACCAGCATTTTAAAAAGCCACCCAGATACCAGTTCCGTCTGGGGATTAAAAAACCATCGTAATAATGGCCATACATCTCAATGTAGTATAAAATTTCTCTCTTTAGTTCATCTGAGAGCTCCTCATCTGCATCCAGGAACAGCACCCATTCTGTTTTAACGAGGCTAAGGGCAAAATTCCTCTGATCTGAATAATCAGTAAACTCCCTAACTTCGCACCTCGCTCCCAATTCCCGGGCAATGGTCAAAGTATTATCCTTGCTCCCAGAATCTAACACGATAACCTCTTTTGAAATACTTAGCGCGCTTCGAATACATCTCTCAATATTCTTTTCCTCATTTAAAGTGAGAACAACAGTTGTGATATCAGCCTTTCTCATCACTTTCTTTTCTAAAAACGAAAAATAAAACCCCCAAAATTATATATAAACCAATGGAGACCATCAAAAACAGACTTTTAAAGATTACGAGGGCAACAAGGGCTAATACAAAAAATAAAATCTGAATTTTCTCACTCTTTTCCTTTGATTTAAATACAGGAAACTCTATTTTCGAAAGCATGAGAAAACTTAGCAGTATAACGACCGCACCAACAGCCTCCTTCATAAAGACGAAATAAGGTAAGTGTTTACCAAATGTCAGGGCGAATGAAACCATAAACATTGCACTCATAGGCGAAGAGAGGCCATAATAAAACTCCTTCTGCGAGTCCTCCCCTATCACATTAAACCTTGCCAATCTCATAATTACTGCGGATAGATATACAAAGGGGAAAATATAAAAGGGACTAAATCTCCCAACCTGAAAAAAAACAATATCGTATACGAAAAATGCCGGTGCAACCCCAAAAGAGACAGCATCAGCAAGGGAGTCTATCTGAGGTCCAAGCTTTGATTGAGTTTTGAAAATCCTTGCCATTTTACCATCGAGAAAGTCAAAAACCGCCGAAAAAACCACAAACCAAAAAGCAGAATCAGCTCTGCCCTCTGAAATTGAAATTATTGCCATGAAGCCGGAGAAAAGATTTAAAAAAGTAAAGAAAGTAGGGACATTCATCTTTAAATCCTGACATGTGCTATTGTTGTAATACCTGCCTTTACTTTCTGCCCAGGAGTAACTAAGATTTCGACCTTTTCAGAAGGTAAAATAAGTTTTACTTTTGAACCATATAGAATAATGCCCATCCTTTGACCCGTTTTAACCTCTTGACCCACCTTAAGATTGTTCACAATTCTCCTGGCGATAATACCGGTTATCTGAATCACTCTGTACTCTCCAAGAGAAGGTGATTCTATGACCGTTTCACACTGAACATTCTCAAAATCAGCCTCTTTGAGGAACGCCCTTAAAAACTTTTTTCCACTCCTTTTGATAGATCTAACCTTCCCCCCATACGGGACCCTATTCACATGAACATCAGTTAAAGACATAAAAATGGAGATTGAAACCTCACCGCCCTCGTTTGCAATTTCCAAGATCTTACCATCAGCTGGACTTACAATTTCATCAGTATCGAATTTTTTCTCCCTCGAAGGATCTCGGAAAAAGAAAATGGAAAAGAGAAAAAAGACAAAAACGACACCCGAAATAAAGTAAAGTCTCATCAGTAGAAAAAGTATCGTAAGGAAAAATGAGACTACCAAAACTTTAAATCCTTCAACGGCAATCATGCAATAAGTATAAAGGGCTGACCAGGAATAATCACATAACGGCTTAATTAAATTTTCAAGCTCCAACCTTTAAAATATTTTAAAAAGGAGTAGGACGATGTCGGAAAAGGTCATTCCATTCGGTGAGGTAAAAGAAGCCAGAGTAGAAATGGAAGGTGCTAAAAATGTATATATCAGATGGCTCTTGGGCCCTGAAGATAAGATGCCGAACTTCTATCTCAGAATGTTTAGGATAGAGAAGGAAGGTCATACCCCTTATCATTCTCACCCTTATGAACACGAAGTCTTTGTCTTAGAGGGCGAAGGGGCATTAATTATTGAAAATAAAGAATATCAGCTAAAGAAAGGTTATGTTGCTTATGTACCTGCAGATTCAAACCATCAATTTAAAAATAGCGGGGGAGAGGACTTCGTTTTCCTTTGTATAATTCCACGCACCTAAAAGTAAATTCTTGACAATCTGAGTATCTTAGCTTATAAATTAAACATAACACAAGGAGGTGTGTTAATGAAACGTATAATTGGGCTCTTGGCCCTGGGTACCTTTATATTTGTTGCGTGTGGGCCAAAGAAGGCCACAAAGCAGACCCTTGCACAACTTGAAGAATGCCAGAAGGCGCTCAACGCAGCAGAAGCTAAAAAAGCCGAACTTGTAGCTAACATTGAAAACTTGACCAAAGATAACGAAGCGAAGAAAGCCAAACTCGCCTCCCTCAAGGCCGAAAGAGACTCACTCAGCTACTGGCTGCATGAAGTTCTTGAAAAGGGTTACTAAGAAGGAGGTATAGAGATGAAGAAACTACTTTCAATCTTAACAATTCTGGTTTTATTAACACCAGCTTTGAGGGCAGAAGAAAAGAAACTAACAGAGAAAGAAGCTTTGAAAATGCTCGAGGATTGCAGAGCAAAAGTTGCCAGCCTCAACCAGGAGATCTCCACATTAGAAGAACAGTACAATGCATTATTAAACGAGGGCAAAGACCTTGATGCTCAGATTGCTGCACTTGAGAGTGAAATTTCAGACCTCAAGGCAGAAATTGCAAAATACCCCAACGAATACACTGTGCAAAAAGGCGATTATTTAAGCAAGATCGCTGCCATGAGATATATTTACAATAACTGGAAAGCATGGCCCAGGATTTACAGAGCAAACAGGCACCTAATAAAAGACCCCAACCTCATTTACCCTGGCTGGGTTCTAAAAATACCAAGAGGAATAGAGACAGAAATTGAAGTAATTCCTGGTGACTACCTCTGGAAGATTGCTGGGTTTACCTGGATTTACAACAACCCAAGACTCTGGACAAGGATATACGAAGCAAATAAAGATAAAATCAAAGATCCTAACCTTATATATCCAAAACAAGTATTAAAAATACCAAGATAAAAGTCTTAGAAAACAAATTAACCCCAGGGGATACCATGAGGTATCCCCTTTTTACTATTTATGAGTAAAGTTGAAAAATCCATATTTATCGGGGATGTAAACCCGGTTGAGCTCCTCGGAGTTAACGATTCCAACATCAACTTTTTAAGGAGCAAAACCACCACTCAGATCGTAGTCAGGGGGGATGAACTTCGCCTGAAAGGTCCCCAGGATGAAGTAGAGCTAATTGAAAAAGTAATTAATATCCTAAAAACAGAATTAAAAAAACGCGGGAAACTGCAGGAAGGTGAAATTAAAGACCTGATGAAATGGGAACTTGAGCACAAAACCTTTGAAAAAGAAGAAACAGGACAAGACTTTATAATTACACCTAAAAAAAGGATCGAGCTTAAGACTCCTCATCAAAGGGAATATATAAGGCTTATAGAGGAAAATGACATAGTTGTAGCAATAGGTCCAGCGGGTACTGGAAAAACCTTTCTTGCCGTCGCGGCTGCTATTAACTTCTTAAAGAGAAATCTTGTCGAAAGGATAATTCTTACAAGACCAGCAGTAGAAGCGGGCGAATCCCTGGGGTTCTTACCAGGTGATTTTCAGGAAAAGATAAACCCTTATCTAACACCTCTTTATGATGCCCTGTATGCCCTGCTCCCCCCAGAAACTATTAAAAGATATATAGATACAAGAGTCATCGAAATAGCACCGTTAGCTTATATGAGAGGAAGAACTTTTTCTGACGCCTTTGTTATACTTGACGAAGCTCAGAACAGTAAAGCCGTCCAGATGAAAATGTTTTTAACAAGACTTGGACCTCGTTCAAAACTCGTTCTTACGGGTGATATAACCCAAATAGATTTACCCAATCACGAAACCTCGGGTCTTGTGGAAATACAAAACGTACTCAAAGGAATAAAAGGTATTGCCTTTATATATTTCACTTCAGAAGATGTCATACGTCACGGTCTTGTTAAAGAAATAGTTGAGGCATATGAAAAATTTGAGAAAAACCGAAATTCAAAAGATAAAAAAGAAGGCGAGTGAAAATCTCCCAATTACCTTTACTTTCTTCATTCTCCTTCTTTTAACCCTTCTCGCTTTAAATAGATTACATTTTAAGAGTGACTATAAAAGATTACCCCCGCGGTCCTATATTTTAAAAGAAATCAAGGTAACACAGACACCTTTTTTTGTTAAAGCAACTCCGCAGGAACTAAGAGCTATTGACAGAGATTCTCTGTCCCCCGTGGACTTAGGTGTTTTAGAATACATCGAGCATCAGTACTCAAAGCCTGTTATTGACAACTTATATACCTTTACAGAAAAGGGTATATTATTAAAAGATGAAAGTAAGTTTTTGACTATCCCGCCGGAATCGACTTTAAGGATCTCTGAAATTAAAAGAGGAATTTTTAACCTCCTCTCAGAGTTTGGGTTAAGCGAATCAGAAAAAGACCGGATACTACTGCGTTTTTTACCTTTACTTAAACCCAACCTGGTACTTGCAGGCATAAAATATGATACAGTGGTCTCCACCCGGAGCCTCGTAACAGAGGAAAAATCTATCAATCCAGAGTACAAACGGTTATTACTAAATCTTTACTGGGTGCTAATATTTACCATCTCCTTCATTATGATTTTAAGAGAACTCAAAAGAAGAAAGGATTCAAGGAAAGCCAGCGTGTTAATTTTGAGTTATCTGATCCTACTCTTTTATCCATCACTTCTAACTGAAGTAGTTTCATCCACTTCCATTTTTCTCCTACCTCTCCCCCTCATACTGGGCGCTTTCTTTACAGGTTTTAACCTGACATTTCTTTTAAGCCTAGCATTTGTCAGCATTCTATTGCCTGTTGTCGAGGGGAACCTCCTGGTAGTCCTTTTACTTAATATACCAATTGCACTTGTGTCTATACTTTACGGTGAAAGGATTAAAAAACCATGGAATTACCTTGAAGCTTTCTTTATAACAACAGCAACCGCATTAATGCTAAATGCTATATTCAATCAGTCTGGACTGCAAAGGATTTACCAAAACTCCATTATAATAACTCTCATCTGCGGTACCTCGATCCTCGGTTTTATACTTGTGCATCCGATTCTCGAGAAGATCTTTAAATTTCCCTCTGTATTCACACTGGTAGAACTAACAAACATGAATCATCCTCTATTACTTCAGCTTCAGAATCAGGCTTCCGGAACTTTCGAACACAGCATACGAGTTGCAGAGCTTGGTGCAAGGGTAGCAGGATCTATTGGAGTCAATCCATTGCTTGCAAGGGCTTGTGGTCTCTATCATGACATAGGGAAAATGCTACATCCTATTTTCTTCATAGAAAACCAAGTCTCTGGAGAAAACCCTCATAATAGAATATCTCCTGAAATGAGTGTCCAGATACTGAGAAGCCATGTAATAGATGGGGTAAATCTCGCCAAGAAATACAAACTCCCTGAGGAAATAATAAGAGTTATTGCCACCCATCATGGAACTTCCATAATGCTCTCAATATACAAAAAAGCAAGTTCTATAAACCTTGATGTAGACAAAGACAAATTCAGATATAGCGGTCCCAAGCCCCGAACCAAACTTGAGGGAGTTTTTATGATTGTGGATGGTGTTGAAGCTGCCTCAAGGGCCCTTGACGAGCGAACAGAGGACAAGTTCAAACAGCTCGTCAACGAAATTATTAAAGAGAAAATTGAAGACGGACAGTTTTCAGAGTGCGAACTTACATACGCCGAAATAGAGCAAATTAAAAACGAATTGATTAAAGCGCTTTTGAGTCATTACCATTTAAGGATAAAATACCATGAAGATAAAGGTTATTGATGTAACCCAAAAGCTATCACCGGTTTTTACCCGAAAAATAAAGCGGCTTGCTGGAAATCTTGCAGAAACGGAGACTTCACTCGACGAATTAAACATTATTCTGGTAAGCGACTCTTACATCAGAAAATTAAACAAGACATACCTCGGAAAGGATAAGCCAACGGATGTGCTATCCTTCAATCTTGGCAAAGTAGGGGAAATATACATATCAGTGGATACAGCCAGAAAAAATGCAAAGAAGTACAACTTTTCCTCAGAATTTGAAATATGGCGGTATGTGGTGCATGGTATTTTGCATATTGCAGGTTTTGAACATAAAGATAAGAGTCAGGAAATGATAATGGAGCAATTAGAGGAAAAATACTTAAATCTATGGTAGAGTTACCACTTCTTCTTGTACTCTTGTCCCTTTCTTTCGTATTTAGTGGATTTGAAGCGGCCCTTTTTTCCACCCTCAAAGCCGAAATAGAAAAAATAAAAAACGAATTTATACGAAAAATTGTCAAAAAGTTAAAAGAGAATGAACCAATAACCCTTCTTACCCTTCTTGTGTGTAATACTATTGTAAATGCGTATGCTGCATCCCTTTTCTCCGCTCTATTCTCCGAGAAGCTAAAAATCTCCGGTCTTTCCAGTGGAAGTCGGGAATTACTTGAAATTTTTCTATTTACCTTTCTGATCTTACTTTTTGGTGAGCTCAGCCCCAAATTGATTTCAATAAAATATCATATGGGTATTACAAGAATCTTCTCTCTAATAATTGCCCCTTTCTTCACCCTGATAAACACAGTCTATTCTGCGTTCGCAAGAAGGCCTAAAGAAAGAGCAAAACCAGGCGTTTTTGATGATAGCGAGGTAATTGATGAATTAGAGGAGTTAGCTCTTGGAACTGACCCAGACCTTAGATCGCGAATATCCCTCCTCCATTTGAAAACCCAGGATGTTATGACACCAGCCAGTAAGGTTGTAACAGTAAATCCAGACACAACTGTAGCGGAGTTTAAAGAAATTGTAAGAAAAACCAATCATTCAAATTATCCAGTCATAAAAGAATGTGAAGTGCTGGGTATAGTCAGTATACATAACCCAGAACTATACATGGCAAATCCAGGAGAGAAAATCCAAAAATTCTTGCACCAATGCCCAAAAGTACCCTCCACTACAAATGTATTAAAAGTAATTCGGGAACATATGGAATGCGATTTTCTTATAGTAATAGACGAATATGGGAACTTTCTTGGAGTAGTAACCCTTGATGACATCCTTGAACGTTTATTCCCCGACATCAACATAAAATGGCTTGGTAAAAAGAAGCTGATTGTACCAGGAGACATACTCACACCAGACCTTGAGATGGTTATTGGTAAAACACTGCCCTTCGAATCACCTACGCTCCAGGCTGTAATAATGGAACAAACAGGGAGAATACCCGATGAAGGTGAAAGAATTGATCTTGGAGAGTTGAATGTTGAGATTTTGGAAAAGGAATTTTCGAAAATCAAAAAAGTTGTTGTGGAGTTAAAATGATTATATACACTTTGTCCCTTTTAATTTGCTTTGTCCTCATCTTTACGTTCTCAGCCTACGAAACAGCTTTCCTGATTGTACAGCGAAAAAGCTTCGCAGGATTAAGTTCTGCGGACAAAAAATTCTTGAACAGAGTAGATAATGTTCTTGCAACGATCCTTGTAGGACTTAATTTCTTCAGCGTTGCCGCATCCATTGTTACCTTTAACATATTTAAAAGATTAATAAACACAACAGGAAAAGCCGTTGGACTCGCTGGCATTTCTGTCTCAATTCTCATCATGCTTTTAGAATTTGCCGGAAAGAACTATGCAAGGAGATCAAGTGAAGTAGTAATAACATTTTTCACCCCTGTTATAAAATTACTATCATACCTTGCAGTACCGGTCAACAAAATTATTCTATCTATTATATTTCCATTAAGGGTAATCAAAAAAGAAACACAGAAAGACCGGATAGAATTGTTAAAACTCTTGGTTGCAGAATCCCTTTTAAGTGGAGAGATAGACCCTCAAAAAGCGGAGACCATTCTGGCTTTCACCAGATTAAAGGATACAAGGGTCGAAGAATTCACTGAACCTGTGTCCAACTTTCTGCACAATACCGAGGGAGACATCAAAGAAATGATTGATAAAAAGGACCCTGTCCTTCTAAAAATCGGCGAGAAAGTTAAAAAACTCGATAAAAAAAGATATTTTGTTACAGGTTCCCTTCAGGATTCCCTGAAAGAAATACCCGAAATTATCGGGAGCGATTCGGTTGAAAAAGCTCTTAGAGAACTTTTTGAGAGAGAAGAGGATATATCTTTGGTCAAGACAAAAAGTGGTACAAGGGTTTTTTACCTCAGGAGTTTTTTCAAACACTTACTAGGAGTTAAATTATGAGAGAAATCCTGCATCAAATTAAAAAATTTAAAGAACTTAAGGGCGTTGTTATCGGCGATCTCATGCTCGATATTTACTCTTTTGGGAGAGTGGATAGGATTTCCCCTGAAGCACCGGTTCCGGTTATTAAAATCGAAAGGGAAGAATATAGAGCGGGGGGGGCTGCTAATGTGGCCTCTAATTTAAAGGCTCTTGGGGCTGAAGTATCCCTCGTGGGTATTGTCGGGGAAGACGAAAACGGACGCATATTATTAGATTTACTAAAAAGTAAAGGAATTGATACATCCAACCTTTTGATTAAAAAAAGAACCAGAACAATTGTAAAAAATAGACTTATATCAAAGGGGCAACAACTCCTGAGAGTAGACCATGAAGATGGGGCCCATCCCACGAGAACCCAGAAAGACTCAATAATTGACATCGTAAGTAAACTAAGTCAAAAAGTAAACTTTATTATCATAGAAGATTACAACAAAGGCTTGCTGTCAAGTAACCTTTACCGGGAAATCATTAAAAATTCAAAAGCTCCTATCTTCATTGACCCTAAGTTTGAATATTATTCCGCTATGAAAAACGCCTTTCTTATTAAACCGAATTTTGACGAATTCAGAAGGGCCACAAGACTGCATAACATAAGAGGTAACATTTTTAAACATCTGGAATCATTCAGAAAACGACTAAACGCAAAAAATCTCGTGGTTACAAAGGGTGAAGACGGCATGTTCATCACCTCAGATGCACTTGCATATCATATACCTTCATTACATAGAAATGTATATGATGTAACGGGTGCAGGGGATATGGTTATCTCAATTTTGGCACTATCAATGAGTTCCGGACTCAACCTCATTGAATCCTCAATACTTGCTACTATCGCTGCAGGAATAGAAATTACAAAGCTGGGTGCGGAGCCCATCACTCCCGAGGAATTACTTGAGGAAATCCAGCGAAGCTACGAGAGATTAAAGAGAGAAATCAAGGTTTTGAAGGAACAATCCTGAAGCTTTATCCTTTTTTTATGAAGAAGGTCCTGGTGATTATCCCCACTTACAACGAGAGAGATAACATAAAAGAAATAATTCAAGCTGTGCTCTCTAAGGGTAATAATATAGAAATTCTTGTAGTAGACGATAACTCGCCTGATGGAACATCAGAGGTTGTCAAAGAAATAAAGAGCCACAACCCAAGGGTCCACCTGATCGAAAGGCCTTCAAAGCTTGGTTTAGGAACAGCCTATGTGGAAGGATTTAAATTTGCATTAAAAAATAACTACGATTTAATAATTGAAATGGACGCGGATTTCTCTCATAATCCTGATGATTTACCCAGGTTAATCGCAGAAAGTGAAAATGCGGATCTTGTGATTGGTTCAAGATACACAAATGGTATAAGCGTTGTGAACTGGCCTTTACAGAGGCTTTTACTTTCTTACTTTGCAAACCTTTATGCAAGGATTGTTACAGGTGTTCCAGTTCGGGATCTAACTGCCGGGTTTAAATGCTTTAAAAGAGAAGTGCTTGAAAAAATTGATCTAGGGAGGATTCACTCCGATGGATATGCTTTCCAGATAGAAATGAATTTTTACGCCTACGAACTGGGGTTCAAAATAAAAGAAATTCCGATTATTTTTATCGAGAGACGTTCTGGTGTTTCAAAAATGTCAAAAAGAATTATCAAAGAAGCCTTTTTCCTTGTGCTTCTTTTAAGGCTCAAAAAGATAATTTCCCGAATCAAAAGAATATTTAAGAGAAAAAGATGAAAATTCTATTACTTACTCTCATTTTAACCTCATCTGACACAGCAAAAGTAAAAGTTCCGACAAAGGCCTTACTTCTTTCTTGCTTTACCCCCGCAGGGGGGCAATTCTATAACGAAAAATATATTAAGGGAGCTATTCTTGGAAGCATTGAAATATACACGGGTTACAGAGCAATGAAAAATTATATATCATATAGGAAAACAGGAAGTAAAGAGAGATTTGCTGATGCACTCTCCTTTGGTTTTTACTTTCTTAGCTTCTGGCTTTACTCCATGGCGGACGCATATGTTGACGCACATCTATACGGTTTCAGGAATAAAATCAAAATTGAAGCAAGCTTTAACAAATCAGATGGTCAAACAAAGTTAATAATGAAATGGGATACGAGATTTTAGATCATACTGCAGATTTTGGTGTCCATATTTACGGTAAAACTCTTGATGAACTTTTCCAGAGCGGTTTTACTGCAGTAAGGGATGCAATGGTAGAAATAAAGGAAAAAGGTGAAAAATTTAGCGAGATTATTTTCAAGGAAGAGGCAGAAACCCTCGAAGATCTCCTGGTAAGTTTCCTAAGTGAAGTGATATTCCATACCATAGTTTACGGAAGAGTTTTTATTGATTGTCAGTTAGAGATAAAGGAGCATTCTATAAACGCAAAGCTTCTATACGAGGATTTTAACCCTTCAAGGCACAGACTTAAAAAAGAGATTAAAAGCGTAACTTACCATAATCTTCAAATCAAACAAACTCCAGAAGGTTATGAAGCCACTATCATATGTGACGTTTAAGGAGCAAGATGCGAGACGTTCAGAACGAGAAAGACTTAAGAAAAATTCCCATCGATAAGGTGGGTATTGAAGATCTTCTTTACCCAATAAGGGTAATGGACAAAGCTAACGTGCTGCAACACACCCTTGCAAAGGTGAAACTTGCAGTTGAATTGCCTCACAATTTCAGAGGAACCCATATGTCAAGATTTGTTGAAGTTTTAAACAAACACAGCAACAACATAACTCTTCACAACCTCGAGAACATACTGGATGAGCTAAAGAAAGTTCTGAGAGCGGAAAAGTCATATCTGGAGTTAGAGTTCCCATATTTTATTAAGAAAAAAGCCCCTGTTTCAGGAATGGAATCATATATGAACTACCTTTGTAAATTCATTGCATCCAAGTCCGACACCTTCGATTTCATACTGGAAGTCAAAGTCCCTATACACACCCTCTGCCCATGTTCTAAGGAAATCTCAGAAAACGGTGCACATAATCAGCGTGCTGAAGTTGATATTCAAGTGAGAACTACAAAGTTGGTCTGGATAGAAGAACTCGTCCAGTATGCTGAAGAATCCGCTTCAGTCCCCCTTTATGCACTGCTCAAAAGAACCGACGAAAAATTTGTTACAGAAAAGGCTTATAAAAACCCGAGATTTGTGGAGGATGTAGCGAGGGAACTGGCGATCAGATTAAACAAAGATGAGAGAATCACCTGGTATAGAATTTCAGTAAAAAGCTTTGAGAGTATTCACAATCACAATGCCTTTGCATGTCTCGAAAAGCACAGAACTCAGTGAAATAAGCCACTCCAATTGAAATAGCATTTTGAACCCACCCCAAAATCATTATATAATTTGCATTAAGCAATGGTCCAAAATGACCTTTTAAAAAATAGACGCGAAGTACCATCCATAGGTGAATACATAAGGAAATTTTTCATTTTCATTTTGATTCCACTAACAACCTTGATTATGTCCCTTATTGTTCTTTACTCTTTTAAAGTAAATGAAGAAATCGCCAACAGGGTATTTCGCGGGATTAAAGAACGCGCAGAGATCGTGATTAACGAATCAATTAGATCTATGGTAAACCCATTAATATATCACAAAGATGAACTTATCAGCTTTTACATTACTGTCTACTCTAATGTAGTAAAAGAGCTTCAAAGGGGTAAAAATTTCAGCGAAATCCCCTTTGAAGACTTTAAAGAGATTTTCAAGAAAACTTTCCACCAGGACTTATTTGAAGATATCAACTTTTATGTTATTTCAAAAGAAGGGCAGATAATCTGGACTGACTACCAGCCAGACTTGGGCCTTGATCTCTCCAGATTTACTGATTTCTGGCAGAGTCTTAATGTGGCTCTTGAGAGGGAATCCGTTGTTTTCCATTTCTCTGGCATCGAGGTAACAACGGGTAAGATAAGAGGTTATTTGTACAAAAGGCTTCCCGATGGAAAAATCTTTGAAATCGGTATCCTTATTAACAATCTAAACTTTTATGAAGCGGTTAAAAATCTTAAAAAACTCTCTATTTTTATTGAAAAAATCGGACTTTACAATATAGCTAATCTTCCGATTCTCCCTGAATTTCCACCATTCCCCGAAAGGCATCCAAGA
>JBDRYG010000040.1:0-14349 GCA_039803305.1 Caldifarciminota bacterium | reverse complement strand
AAGCCGCATTAACTAGTCCTGTGGTCAATATAAAAACCACTAATCTTTTCATATCCTCATTCCTTATAAAGAACAAAATCTATCTTGCCTTCAAAGGTATTATATACCACTTTTTTGCCATCGGGGGAGAAGGAGGGTAAAAGCTCAAATACATCTCGGGTATGAGTCAGTTGAATTACCTTACCATCAGATATCCGATAGACATATAGGTCTGCTCCCGTAATATCTTCACCGTTATCCTCTACAATAGAAAATACAAATACTTTCGAATCGCTTCTCCAGGAAGGATTTCCTCCTTTACTAACGAAGATTTCATTGCCTTTTTCTATGTCGTAAAGATAAAGGCCGTACCCGAGTTTCGAATACACGATATAATTACCATCCGGTGATATAATCGGCATGAAATAGATACCATCACCACCTCTAACGATCTTTAATTCGTGTTTTTTAAAGTCAAACAAAAATATAGAGTCATTTCTCGAAAATGCTAATTTGTCATTACCTGCTGTCCCGTAGGTAAAACTGAAAGGGAGCTTTCCGGACCCTATTAAATTTTCATCAAACACCAATGTACTTTTTTCTTCGGGGACAAGTAACTTTTCTCCCAGAAACACCGGATATCCCGTGAAGTCACCCCTTATTCTCTTTACCATTCTCTTTCTGAGAATGTCGTAAACTATGACATCACCTTCCTTACGCGCAGCCAACTTTGTTCCACTCGATGAAAAAGCGACATGGAAACCATCAGCATCAATAAGTTTTTTTACTCTGGCGGTCCCAGGCTCCCAAAGGTATATCCCTTGAAACTTGGCACCACAGACTATTATTTTATCACCCAAAAATCTCGGTGCCATAAGATATTCATTGAGATTAATGACTGAAAGTAAAAAAACGAAAACCCACATAAAAACCTCCTTTTAAATCACGGCGGTCACCGTAAAGGTGACCGCCGCATTATTTTCTACTTCAGCACCTACTCCTCAAGTTCCAGCTTCTCAAGAATATTGTTCACGCGGGTATTAAGTGGTCTCTGCATATCAAACTTTATATATGTCTCCTGTTTCACCTCGGTATCAATTTCCTGCTTTATAAGGATACCTCTCTCTGCATCATAGAGTTCTCTCTTTTGCGACCTTATTGTCGTCTTCATCAAGAGATTCCCTTTGCTATCTTCCTGGACATTAGTCCTCTCAGATACCACAAGGTCACAAGTTTTATTACCCACATTAGTTTTGGAAGTTCTTACAACCTTATAGTCTGGGAACAAACCCTGTTGGTCAGTTTTGAGATTTTCCCAAAGTCTACCACTAATATCCTGTTTAACCACGTTCCCATTTTTATCATAAAAAACCGTTCCGATTATCCTTTCTCCTTCATACACACTTAAGGAATTTAAATCACTCGCTGTGCTGTAAACTACCTTATACTCTGCAGATTCCTCAAAATTTCTGGAAGTCCTCTGCCAACGGTATTTGACCTCTAAAGCTCCCTTTGTAACTTTAGGATTTACCAAAAGCCCCCTTAGGTCAAATCCTAAAATGGTTGCGGGTAAAAATAGTATCAAAATAAATCGTTTCATAGTCTCACCTCCTTATTCTACCTTTATAAACCTCACAGAACCAAACTCACCTTCTCCACTATAAATCTTGACAAAGTATACACCCCTCCTAAGTTCATCAACCTTGACATCCAGATCGCGTGAGAACCTGTTTATCAAGACGCTCTTTTCAAGGACGCAACGCCCGGTAACATCATAAATCCTTACTCTGATTTCACCATCATAGGAAACGGTAAGAGGAAGCCTAAGAACATTTCCTACGATGCTATTAAATTTCTGTTTTTCTACCCTTCTCTCCTCCACACCGTAATAGTCGTTAGTTATGTAGGAAGCATACTTTATTGCGAAGCCATAAGACTGAATCACATTATTTGTCTGGATGGCAACTCTAACTACATTGCCTGGAATAGAAACGGAGAAGAAAGTTCCAAGATTACCAGTATATCTTGCATATTCGTTGTACCATTCGTCATACAGGATTACCCAGTCGCTACTTAATGAATCGCCCGGGTCCATATTAAAATCGTTGAAGCAAAGCTTGATAGCCTTTGCATCGGGAATTGAAATCTGGTACTCGTAATAATAACTATTTGGTATGTTCCAACGTTCAATGTTGAGAGGCGTACTGTAATAGAAGGGCACATCCTGACGAGACCTTATGTAATCAATCCTAAACCCAAATTCATTTCCTACTGGGTCAGACCTAAAGTTCAGATAGATAGTATCAGAGGGAATCGGGGGTGTTGTAAAGCTTTCACGATTTCCATTGTAGGCAAACCACACCCTATCCCACTTGTCCTTAATATAGAGGGTATCAAAGAGCTCCGTCCTGAATTCTGCAAAATGTAGCCTGATAAAGGACGCCCCGGGTTGCTTTACCACCCAGGTCAGATTGGCGTTGTTAGGGTACGGATGTGGAGTTTCTATACCCACAACCTCCTTGGATTGCCAGTCACACCTTACAGCATAATTATCAAGATAAAGCATATTGTCGCTACCACCTACCGTTGCAAGGAATGAAGGATCCCAGTCGCCCGCAAGTCTGAATGCAAAGAGTGGCCTTAAAGGCCTTGCTCTACCAAAGTCGTAAGCAAAGACATAAAGGGACTCGGGTTCAAATACAAACTCTAGAGTATACCACCTTCCTACATAAAAGCTGGTTTTAACACCGGTTTTCTCACCGCCACCCATAACTTCCCCGGTTAGCTCACCGTTATCCTTTGCTGTTGGATAATAGAAGAGGATTCCATAATATCTGGTCCTTGAAGAGTCACACATTATTATAAGCGTTGAATCGTTTCTTGCTGTTCCATTGAGCATAAAATTAACCTTAAAGGATGGGAAGTTCAACCTGGGATAATGGACCATATCCTTAAGGTATGTACCCCAGAGAGGTCTTCCCTCTGATCGGAGAACAAACTTACCAGCCTCCACCTGAACATTTTGCACCCTTTCGAATCTGAAAGGTTCAAAGGTTAACCCACGGTCATGGTAAACTACTACCATATCAGGTCTATTAGGCTGATAAGAAATTCCGTTTGGTACATTCCCATTTTGATCCGTTACTCTTAAGTAAAGACCCCACTGGTCGTAGGCCTTCCTGACTTTAAACATAACAAACTTCCATTCACCTGGTCCAAGGGCAATATTGAGGGTGTACTGGTCAGGCTGTGCATAAGAGGATACGCTCGCGTTTACGACCGTGCCATCCACAAAAATTTTATACTCCCCGGCTATGCCATACCTCAAGAACACATTCCTTGCAGAATCCGAGTGAATATAAAGTCCAGCATATACCACCCCAGAATTTCCAAAAGTATTAAAATTGAAATAACCCTCATTATCTGCATTCACGACAGTCCAGACAAATCCGCCTGGGGCATCGTATGTATCGTAAGGCCTTACATACTCTTCTCCACCAACAAAATCAAAGTTTATATCATTCCTTGCATAAGGACCAACGAAGATCATGTCCCCTACATATGGGGCATTCCCAGGATTCATCTGATCTACAGGGCCCCACCAAACCTCGTAATCAAAACGATGTCTTACATTGTTCCATACCACATTGATACCAGCAAGGTAACCAAGGGCGAGCCCCGAGGCACCTAAACCGTCATTATAAAGCCTCTGTCTCCAATAAGGACCATAGACAAAGGGATATGAAGGCAGGCTGTAAGCAAACCCAAACCATGCATCAAACCTTACAAACCACACGCTGGCACTTAAATTACCCCTACCCCAAGCATCTACATTCACCCAGTTGTAATAGATACTATCCTGTCCTCTAATATAGCATCCCCAGAAGGATATACCTTCTGAAGGATCTTCACCGAGCCAACCATAGGCATCAAGATAACCGAGCCTTGTGTACACATCAAATCCTGCACTCGCCCAAGTATACCTTGCGATCATTAGATGTCCAAGACCCGAAACCCTTCCATCGGTAGCAATCTCTAAAGTCGCATCCAGTGCAAGGGCCCTCACTGGATCGGAAACAAGTCCCCACAGTACAAAGACCCAGTACTCATACGGAGACAGGTAATGGTAAACACCTCCACCCACTCCGTTTATAAAAAGACCCGTTGCACCTATTGGTATATTCATACCTGTAGCCGCAAGATACGCATAGTTAAATGTCCCATCCCAGTTAAAGGACAACCTTAATTCAACTTCGCAAACCTCAGGCACATTTATCCTTGCGCGACCCGAAACCCCCACCTGGTCAAAGGCGAAGGAGCCACCGAGGAAATGATAACCACCCATCATGAAATCAGGTATAGAAAGGGAGCCGGCCAGAACCTCGTATCCCGTTCCCAAAACACCCTGGTTCTCACCAACCCACCTTAGGTGTATAGAGCCCGAGGCATCTCCGCTTATGAAAATGGGGAGTCTAACACTTCCGGAAAAGTAAATTTCACCAACCGCAGGGAAACTGAGTGAACCAGTAAAACCGTAACCGCCAATCTGGAAGGAAGCCTGAGCCTCCCCGACATTCACCACTGAACCGTTAGGTGTTATCACAAGGTCTCGTACATAAACATATCCAATGTTCCTGAGTTCAACCCTTCCTGTTATACTTGCGCCATTAGTTAAGAAATAAATCCAACCTGAAGCGAAAAATGGACCTATATGGAGATAATCAAGCCCTATGGCTGATGCACTGATTATATGTGCATCGTAAGAGATTGAGACATTTTGCAAAGTCACCCGTCCATAAACATCAGAGAGATTGGAGAAATCAATTTGTGCAAAGTATATGACCAGATATCTGTCAAAGAAACCGAATTCCCCGGAGAAGGCAAAGTATTCTCCAATATGGAAGTTCTGAATACCCACAAGATCACATCCGAGGAATCTCCCATCGGGGGAGATTTGCAAATTTTGGAAAGTGATCTGTGATACACCTATAAATCCCGAAAGCTGTGACAAATCAAACACACCGCTTAGTGAGATGCGATCGGGATTTCTTGCAAATCTACCATTTGCGGTAACTATTCTGAAACCGTTTATGGTTATATTGCTTAATGTGATTGAACAACTATCAATCCCATTTCCTGAAACATAAAGATAATCAACGATTCCCTGTGCACCACCGGGTATTTCAATACCACCTTGGAAGAATAGGGACCCATTAACATAGTTAAACGCCCCAAATATGTGAAAACCATTCACATAAAAGTCAAAACCAGGGACATAAACCGCTAATCCTGCACCGCTACTTGCCTTAAGAATTACATAAATTCCGCCGTTAAACTCAGGTACTCGAATCCATCCCGCAGCAAAGAAGGGATAAAGCTGTAGGGTAAGATCGGTAATAACAATACTTCCAAGGTTAATATAACCGTTTCTAATCGTTCCATTTATATAGCCACCATAGGAAGCCACAAATTCAAGTTCGAAGCTTAGGTTCTCAAGATTTACCTTACCCGTTCCAAATATACCATCTCTTGTTATTACCACTTCAATATCATAAATTCTTACAACTATTCCTTGACCATCAGGGAGGTCAAGATAGTTGGGGAACTTACCGTAAAGCAAACCTGTAGGTGAAGAGCGGAACTGGATAGGTACTATTATGTAATTATTTTGGTCACCGATTCTCACATACCCGGTTCCAATAAATCCAGAGTCAGCATAGATAGTACCTGATAGGTTATAGACCATTACATTGCCATAGATAAATGTACATGGATAAACTACCGTTGCATAACTTTGAGCCCAGTTAAACTCAAAGTAAATTGAATCGGATGGACTTATTATCCACCATGCATAAGCTCTCCCATCAGACCCAACATAATAATGCCTCAGTAAAATCCCACCAAAGACCAATGCATCACCGGAGATCTGCCAGCTAACTGTCCCGTTATTTGAATAGAACAACACCGTAACATCACTGCCTCCCTGCCTGTATGTTCCATATCCATAAAACCCAGTACTCGTTATATATGCCGTAAGATTGGAAATGACGCCACCATTTGAGAGCACAACATAGCCGTCGGTTATGCCAATCTGGATATTACCACTTCCATCACTCTTGAAGAAAACCCTCACAGAGCCAGAAGGCGGATTTGAGATGTTATTAAACTTCACATATCCGTACCCATAAATTCCCTGGGAAGAGGATAAATTAAGGCTCAGATTATATATACGGACACTTCCAATGTAAAGTTCACTGGATGCTACAGCAAATTGAAATTCAGGTTCACCAAGATTATCGACATAAACAAGACTCAGAATCAGTTCAGTCCCATATAGGTAAACTTTGCCCCTGATCTCATATCGGTTATTTCCAACATAGCCGTAAAAGTCAGAGACCTCAATACCGCGAATGACAAAATAACCATCGGTAATCTGGATATATGAGTTAGAATTAACCGCAAACTCAACATTTGCTTTATTCGTCCCATAGAGCGTAATCTTTCCATTCCCAATAAAACCAGTGGATGTCCCTAAACGCAGGTAGGCATCTTCAATAACCAGCTCCCTATAAGTAATATTCAAATCTGAAGCCTCAGCATAAAGCTCATACCCATCGTACCCAACTTGGAGTTGGAAGGAATTTTGGAGAATACTAACATTTGCACTTCCCCTTATTTCACCCGGAGTTATATTAAGTGTAAAATTTGTCAATGTGACATTGTAAACCTGTAACTGGGGTGTCTGAAAAGTCGCTGCCCACTGGTTAAGATTGTTGATGTAAAGATAAAGGCTCAGTAACCTATCGCCAAATAAGACATCCCCGTACCCGGTTAAACCCTCTTGAGTCCACGAAAACCTGACATTGTTTAAGATGACACCGCCTATACTAATGCTATTACCTTCTGCGTATACATCACCAAAAGAGTATATCTGGACTCTTCCCTGGACAAAGGCGTTTATGCTAAGTCTCATTCCAGTAATGTAGACATTAAATACATTGTCGGTAGCCACGCGACCATCTACAATCAGTGTGTCACCTCTTATTTCCCGTATGACCGCTACTACCTGGGTATTACCTACACTAAACCTAATAGTGTCACCCAGGAAAGCCTTTGAGTCAGCCTCCCCGGGGACAAACCCCTGAAGCATCACATACACAAAAAGGAGCAACTGCATAAAACCCCCTAATCTATCTTTAATATTTTCCTTGGCTTAACTGAACCCTTTCGGGTTACGGGAATAAGATAATAAACCCCTTTATGTAGTGACATATTACTAAGTTCCTTTTCATTTCCAGCATACCCGACAAATCTTCCCAGAGCATCGAAAACCCTATAGCTTATAACCCCCGTATTCAAATTTTCTCCCACTGGACTCCAAAAAACGCAGGGTCCATCTAAAGTTCCACCACCGCCAGGGAGCCTGACCATTTTAGAACCACCAAATCCTTCATAATAACGGACATACCTACCAGCAGGAAGACTCACGCTAACTTCATATGTCCCATTATATGGGGTTCCGGAAACTAATGTCATTGGAAAACGAAATTGGTTTTCAAATGTTGAGTCGTATGACTCTATTCTTACTAAGTTTACAAAAATGCTATCACATGGATAGAAGGTCGTTCTATACTTTATTCCAAAAACGATAGGTATGCCTACATTTGAAGTGTCATTGACCACATACTCATCAAAAAGATATGTTGAATCCACGATGACCTTAGGACCGGGCAGAAATCCTTCCTGCGGATACCAGATATTTAGACCACCACCTGTTCTTGCAAAAAAGGCTACACCATAAGTTCCAGGAAAAGTTATAGGAAATCTTGCAGCATAGATACCATCATATGGATAGCCAGAAACAAGGTTCACATTATAAACATCAATTACCTCATCAGGCCTCTTCAGATAAAGCTGTATATATTCGGGAACATATTGGTGGTTATCATAAAAATGAATCATGAATGTGAAATAAGTTCCAATGTCACCGGAATCAGGGTAAAAAGAATAATCGTAAAAAACAGGCTGATTTGGCATTATATACGAAACATAGAGAAATGACTCCTCTCCAAAGAGGTTTATCCCACCATCGTAACCTTCCTCGTTATATTTCACAATTCCGAGTCCAACCCAGGGAATTCCGCTATTCACTCTTTCCTGTAAATAACTAATGAATGTGCTGTTTAAAGGCAGGAAAGACGTCTCAGAAGGATAATAGACATTATATTGGGGGTCCATCTCGACGTAAAAGGGGTTATCAACAAAAAGGGATCCATTATAAGCATCATTAAAGAGAGTGGAACTTTGAGAGCCACTTCCTGAATACCATTCCGCTAGATTATTTTCCATACTGAATAGCCACAGATATGCTGCGTGCCCATCCCATTCATCAGACCACTGCCCGATATAGCCTACATAAAGCCTCAATCCGGCATTTAATATCGTTGCCCCCTGGGGAATAAAGTTAATCGGGAACTGCACATATCCCCGCGCCCACTCATCCAGCCAGTCTTCATCATATCCCACCATTATGGGATAGCTATACGGGTCAGGATCAGGCTGGTAGATATAATAATATGTAGTACTTCCACCATACCAATTGTTGGCGCGATACGAATAACCATAAAAAGAACACCTTACCGTGGTATCTATTATTTGCGCCAGTAACATTAAGACTATCATGTCCTCACCCCTACCCGTTTAACTGCAAAGATTTTGCCATTTATTTTAATATAAAGCAAAAAGGGATTGGCTGTCAAAAAGCTTTGGTAAATCTCAAAAATTTAAAACTTTATTCACACGGCTACTGTAAAAATCCCTAAACTCTGGTGTTCACTTTTTTGACACCGAGAAGTGCTCACAAAAGAAAACAGAAAGAAACCTCTTGGTATCGGAAACTGTTAAAAATTTTGACACCCCCCAAAAAAAATTGTTGTTTTTAACGCAAAAAGTCTTTTTATGACTTACGGCACATTTTTTGCTGAAATCTTGATAGGGGGTGTTATGGTTCTGTTATGTCTTCTAATCGGTCTTCACATAAACACGGTAAGTTTGAGGATACCATATGGTCCTGAAACTATTGGGGTCTTGGTGGAGAAGGAAATGCCACCCATAGGACCCTACGGTTTCACAGTGGATCATATGGGATCCCTAATAATTCCCGACCCCGTTAACGGAGATGTCAAGAGAATTGACCGTGACGGAAAGATATCCAGTATCGTACCACTGAAAGGTTACTTTGATGATATAGAAGTAGATCCTTCCGGAAAAATCCTGATACTGGACCGCTCTAGATCACTTATAATCTACCTTGATCCGTCATCACCAAAAGCCCAGGAGCTTGAATTAGACCCACAAACAGTTATTACTCCGACAAAGTTTTTTAAATGGAAGGGAAATATATACCTCAACAACATCGACTTTCCACACCTTATCGACCCTCAAACAAAGAGTGGGGTCCTTCCAAAGCCTCTTCACATTGATCTTTCTGAAGAAAACCTACAAATAACTCCAGTCCAAGAAAAGGGAGTGCCTGAAGAGAAAATTAACCTTACCGTAAGAAACTTACTTTCCGCAGAGTTCCTTGGACAGGATAAGGACGGAAACTATTATATTCAGGTAGAGAAAGCCAGGAGCGAGACCTCCGTTGAACTCTCGGTCCTCGTGGTTGACCCGGAAGGAAAAATCATAGAGGCTATTGATATTCCAAGAAATGACTATTTCGTGTGGACCTCAAGATTACTCTATTTAGATGAAAAGGGAAACATTTACCAGGTCCTTCCCGCTTCCGACGCGATATACATAAATATCTGGGAAGTAAAGTAAGGGGGACGGAAATGAAACTATTAATTTCTTTATTGATCTTGTGGACAGGCGAAGCCTGGAGGTCCATGACAAGAACGGAGATAGTATCAAGAGCCCAGGAGATGATAAATGTTTCCTGGAGACCCGCAAATAACCAGAGAAGCTGGTATGGGGATGTGGTTTACTACGCCGGAACCACCTACTATGGCGTCCTGTATTCTCAGAATAACCCACAGGAAAATGCTACAGAATTTAAAAACGGCATCCAGTCCGCGCCAGCCTATTATGGATACTGGTCCAATAGCAGATGGTATAACTACTACGGAAACGACTGTTCGGGTTATGTAAGCATCTGCTGGGCTATGCCATCTCGGTATACAACTTATACTTTTGATCAGCACGCCATAAATTATGGAACTTATTGCTATTACATAGGTGCAACAGGGTCTGCTGCAACAGCGGACCTGAGACAGGGAGATGCATTGAACAACCCATCAAGCCACATCATCCTTTTCAACAGAAGGGTTACAAACGGCATTGAAGCGATGGAACAGACTCCTAATAAGGCAACCTATAGAACCTGGTACTACTCAAGCCTTGGAAGCTATAGACCTTTACGGAGGGCAAACATCACAGAGTCAACCCCAAAAGTTACTCTCTCCTCTTACCCAACCCAGGTGACAGCAGGTAGCAGCTTTTCAATTAGTTTCACAACCCAGTACTGTCCAACACCCTATGATGTTTTCGTAGAAGTTAAAGACTATTCCTCGGGAACTATCCTCACTTCAAAAAAGCTATCCAGCGTTTCCTCTAATGGCACCTACACAGTATCAGGCCTTGTTTGTCCCGTGAGAAGCTCTAATTACTATGTGTACATACTCGTAACTGTAACTCCACCCGGTGGGTCATGGGCAAACAGGTATTGTGCTGTTAGTAGCTACAGCAATCCAACCCTTGTAGTAATTCCCAACCCAACCGTTTCCATCACTTCCTATCCTACTTCGGTTTATGCAGGTTCTTCGTTCTCAATTACAGTTAAAACCGACTTTGTACCCACCCCATTCGACATGTTTGTGGAAATTAAGGATTACTCCTCAGGCAGTACCATATCCACAAAAATTTACCGTAGCGTATCCTCAAATGGCACTTACCAGGTTACTGGTCTTACCTGCCCGACAAGGACCTCCAACTATTATGTCTACTTCCTTGTAACTGTAACACCTCCAGGTGGAAACTGGTCAAATAGGTACACATACACAAGCACATACAATAACAGGACACTCGTTATAGTATCCAAAAATCTTTATAGTTATGGCGAGATCCCCGTAATTGAGGAGACAATAGAAGAATTCCCAGGAGACGCCCTTCTAAAAGTTGACGAGCCCACAGAAGAAGATAAAATTAAACTGCATGCCACTTTCCGTAACGGAATCCTTTACATCCAGGGAGTTGAAACCGATATGAACTGCGAAATTATAGACATCATGGGAAGGCCCATAATAAAAACAAGAGTAGAAAATGGTAAAATAAATACGGGAACATTACCCAGGGGAATATACTTCTTGCGCCTGGAGAATGACTATAGCACCATCGTAAAGTTCATCATCCAATAATAAAAACTGATTCCAAAAATTTGCGGGCTGGGGGAACCCCAGCCCATTTTTTATTACACTGTCAACTATGTCCCTTATATTTCAATATTTTTCGCGATCTTGACATGAACAATTGACTAAATTATAATTAGAGTCCAAAAAAAACAGGAGGGTTTTTATGATGGTTCTAATTTGTGTAATTGCTATCTTGAAGAGCTTCCATCCCTCCCTTCCTTCTCGGCTCATTCCCACAGAAATTGCTTCTAAACCATACTATACCAGCAATGTAACTTTCCTGGGTCCGGAAGGAGGGGAAGTATTTGGGATTGCGTCCTCTCGTAATAGTAACACCGTTGCTGCAATTACATATAGGGATATCTATTACAAGAGAACAAATTCACCTTCACCTTCTTGGGTCCCTGCCAACCAACTTTACTTTAAATCAAGAACCTTTGATTTAAAAATGCAATCTGAAGGTGTTAGGGTTTTCGCAGACACTGCACTCCTTGCGATCTTAAATGATACGGCATATGTAAGCAGAGACGGACAAGTTTGGCTTCCAACTTTTACTTTTAACACTACATACGTTGCCTCCTTTGATCGAGATTCTCGCTACTTTTTTGTTTTAGACCGATGCCCAATTACCCATAATCTAAGGCTATGGTTCACCAGTGATTTCGGGTCTACTTTCATACAATATTCATTAATACCTGGTACCTCGGGCTACGACCCCATGGCTATTGACTTTCCTCCTAATGCCCCTCAAACAATTTATATAGCTTGCAGAGATTGGTATTATAATTCGACAAAAATTCTTTATACCTCCGATGGAGGAAATACCTGGCAAACAGTTCAAGAATTTAGTGGTATGGATGTGTATGACATAGAAATAAACCCATATAATACAAACGAGATATTTCTTGCTACCGAAAACGGAATCTTTTTGTCCTCTTCAGCCACTGGACCATGGACCCTGGATAACTACGCACGCTATATGGGCATCTTCTACTCCTTAGACATTGAATTTTTAAACGGGGATTCCATATTAGTAGCAAGTTTACTTAAAAAGGGGGTTTTTCTCGGTGTAAGAAGCAGTGTTTCACCTGGCACCTGGCTTTATACAAGAATATATATGGGAGGCTGTGTAACCGATATCTGCCTCTCTTCTGACGGTATATACTGCGCTACCCTTGGGAGAGGAGTTATAAAAAGTCCTTATTATGCACTGAACTTCACAGAAGATAATGCAGGACTTCACGCAAATCTTGTTGCTGAAAATGGTGCAAGTCAAGTCTATGGTCAGCGATTCGCATTTACATCTTTCGGTGGTAGGATTTTTTACACACCCAATCTCGGAGATCAATGGCAAATCTGTGGCAATTTTATGCTCTTCGGACTAAAAGTTGAAATTGCACCAAATAACCCTAACTTTATGGTTGCCTCAGCTATAGAAATAGACGAAAATGCCTTACCAACCGGTTACGCCCTGCCTCGCACATTAAATCTTGGGCAGTCATGGGAATTCTGCGATACTTTCACTCTCCAGCAGGAGATCCCTGAATATTATGACGCAAAAATCCTTGAACTTGAAAACATAGTTCTCTATCTTGGTTCAAAACCCGGTTTAACTCACGATTATGGGGTCCTCAGATCGGTAAATTATGGCGCTTCACCGATTTTAGTTCTCGATTCTCTGGATTGGCCATCCAACCTTTCTGGTATAAACCCGGTATTTGTGGGACATTTTGACTACGACAATGCAAGATTTTTCCTCTTTAAATCAACAAATTTTGGTGGAAGCTTTGATACTGTCTTTTCTGATACTATCCCTGTAAGAAAGATATCCTTTGATCGGGTTAATAATGCGATATTCATTGCAGGATCCGATGGATATCTCTACAAATACAATCTTCTAACAAACAATTTAGAGCAGATAGAGGGAATTTTCAGCGTATATGATGTGGACTGCAACCTTAATGGTGAAACTTATGTGCTAACACGAGACGCTATATACTATTCAAATAATGGTGGAATAAACTTTTATAGTTCACCTGTCCCTGGACCGGGCATGATTTACATAAGATCCTGCGAAGGAGGTAAAGCTTTACTCTATCAAGACGGCAGAGGATTTTACCGTGTGGATTATATAAATTTAGCTGAAAACCGAGATTTAAGAAAATTCAGGCTAATAGTAACTAAAAATCAAATCCTTTTAAAGGATGTGCCAGAGGGGAAATATGAGTTTTCTCTCTTTGAAGTATGCGGGAGGCAGGTTAAATCATGGAAATTAGAGTCAACCTCCGCAAGAAATAACATCACCCTAGACCTACCTAATCTACCATCAGGCGTATATATTTACACAATCAAGGGAGCAGGAGAAAAAGATTCAGGGAGAATACTGATCCTAAGGTGATAAAATTAGGTAAGCCCCCCCTCTAAAAGAGGGGGGGTAAATAGGTCAGGGAGAATATTCACCTTAAGGTAATAAAATTAGTGGACTTCTAATATGCCCATACGAAGTCAAATTAATAAACTCAGTACTTAGCATTAAAGGGCGAAAAGCGTTGGGAAAGCTTAGCTTATGATTCTTACTTCTTAAATGGGCAAATATAAGAGCTGTCATAAAAGATCTAATTACCTATCCCTAAAGAAGAAAATAATTTACTTGCCCAATCTTCATCTTCAGCAAACAAAACGTGATGTGTGATGTATTCTTCTTTTGAAGGAGGGTTAGTTCTCCCTTTTATTAGTTCTTTGTAAGTAGTTATAGAAAAAATAAAAGACTCTAAAATTAAATCGTCTTTTTTGAGGTTTTTCTCTATATTTTTGATTTCCTTAGCAAACTGTATTTTTTCATCGTCTAAATCCTTTGTATGCTCCAACCCTTTTGGATCTGTAAAAACAATAATTTTTTTATCTTCTTTTATTATCCACATAATAAAATCAGGATAGAATGTCGACCATTGAAGTTGAA
>JBDRYG010000039.1:0-15628 GCA_039803305.1 Caldifarciminota bacterium | reverse complement strand
ATTCAACCAGC
The DNA here is from genome assembly GCA_039803305.1 of Caldifarciminota bacterium. Taxonomy (GTDB): domain Bacteria; phylum Hydrothermota; class Hydrothermia; order UBA1063; family UBA1063; genus UBA1063. The sequence continues at coordinate 15,617 of JBDRYG010000039.1, read as the reverse complement.
AACTTTCTTCTGACTCTTGAGCAAATAAAACAAGGTCTGAAAGGCTTAGACCGCTTTTCAATAATTTCTTTAGATTCTGTGTCATTGATTTTAACAAAACTAAAACCACGCCCTTCAATAAATTCCCTCAGAGTTTCTTCATTTATTAATGTTTTAAAACTATTGTCAACAAAAACAGCATGTACGTCAAAGTCGCGATTGTGTTTGATTTTGAAGTAATACAAAAGGTCGAGCATGACAAGGCTGTCAAAGCCACCTGAAACTCCAGCTACAAAAATTTTTTCTCGCCCAAGAATCTCGAAGTACAAGTCTGCTTTCTTGATTCTGTTGAGCAATTTGTTCCTGTATCGTACCAAATCTCTATGCATGTTCATATTTTCCAGTAAACCTTTCGTAATATTGCATGTGTTAATCTCAATGTATATAATTGTATTGATAAGCTAACCTAAAGGGGGTTGTATGTTAAATCTTTTGAGTTTTGTCATACTTTCGAGTTTCTCTTTGGGTTTTTTCGCAGACCCAATCGCTCAGGGAGCTTCTGTAAAGCTGGGGACAGAGAGAGGAACTGTGTTCTCATTCACTACTTCGGGGAGAATTGGAGAAAAAGAATATGAATATTGGCTTTACGACACAATGTCTGTGTCCTATGATACAACTGGTTCTTTTCATTGGTTTAAATTCGAGGCTAGGGTAGAACGTCCTTATTTTGAGCGTAAAGGTGTTAAGCTTTATCTCCAGGGTGGTGTTGGTGCTACATCAGATAGGGAGTGGATCTTTGACGAACAAGCTCAAGTATGGAAAGTGTATAACTTTAAGTCCATCGGGGGGATCATCGGTACAGGGCTATATGTGTACCCATTCCCGTTTATCTTAGGGCTCATGGAGGTAGGTGAAAAATCCACGAAAAGATCTTCAAAGATTGAAGACGGTTTTATGATACAGATTGAGCTTCTGAATGTTTATTACAGAAAGTTCTTCGGAGAAAGACCAAAACCTGAAAACTATAATGTTTTTAACTACGGTGGAGTTGGAATGGGTATAGGATTTTACTATACCTTTTAGTGATTTGTCTTGACTATACCGACACTTTAAAGTAAAATTAAAATCAACCAGCCGGGGTAGCTCAGTAGGTAGAGCACAGGACTGAAAATCCTGGTGTCCCCAGTTCGATTCTGGGCCCCGGCATTTTTATTTTATATCGAAAATACACTCTGTTTTCAAAAATTTAATGAGATAAGCGTAACAAAAGAAAATGCAAAATATTATGAAAGAGATCTAATTTTCAAATCTTAGGTCGCTATTTAAAGATTTAGAGCTAAATATTCTTCGATTTTAAAAATTAGCCTATATTTATGTCTTTCTCAGACCATTCGATATCCTTAGATGACTCGGATGACCATTGCAAGTACTGTATAAGAGTATATATGATGAATGCAACTATTACGATTAAAATTGGAACAAGTATATATCCAATTTTAGACTTAGACTCTTTTTTTGTCTCTTCTGCCATTTATTTACCTCCTTTACTCCACATTTTAATTATTAGATTTAAAGTGTGTAAAGTCAAGAGTGCTTATAAAATGCCTCGGCATATATACTCTAAAAGCGTGGAAATTCCTAAAAAATGACTTTATAATAAGAAGGAAATGAGGGAAGAAAAGATAATTATCCGCGGAGCGCGAGTTCACAATCTCAAGAATATTAATGTTGAAATTCCAAAGTATAAGTTTGTTGTAATCACAGGTGTCTCAGGTTCTGGGAAATCGTCCCTCGCTTTTGACACCATTTATGCAGAGGGGCAGCGGAGGTACGTTGAATCCCTGTCCTCCTATGCAAGACAATTCCTGGGCCTTATGGAAAAACCAGATGTGGACTTTATTGAAGGCCTTTCGCCGGCTATTTCAATAGAACAGAGAAAAGGGGGCTGGAATCCCCGCTCTACCGTAGGAACTGTTACGGAAATCTACGACTATTTGAGGCTGCTTTTTGCAAGAATTGGTGTTCCATATTGTATTTTTCATGATATCCCGCTTGTAAAGAAAAGTCTTGATGAGATAGTAGACGAAATTTTCAAGGAGCCGGGAAAGACTATAGAGATTTTAGCACCTGTTGTTAGGGGGAGAAAGGGTGAGTATAAGGAGCTTTTTGAGAAGTACCTCAAGAGGGGATTTATAAAAGCCATAGTAGATGGTGAGATTATTGATCTTGAGGATCCACCCAGGCTTGAAAAATACAAAATTCATAATATAGATATTGTTGTTGATAGTGTCGAAATTTCAGAAGAAAATAGAGTTAGAATTGCAGAATCAGTTGAGACTTCTTTGAGGGAATCTGAGGGTATTGTAAAAATCAAAAGTGGAGATGCAGAGACTGTTTACTCAGAAAAGCTTATGTGTCCACTCTGTGAATATTCGGTAGGTGAACTTGAGCCCAGGCTCTTTTCCTTTAACTCTCCTTATGGAGCCTGCCCTGAATGTAATGGCCTTGGAGTTAAACTTGAAATAGATCCATATAGAATTCTAAATTCAGAGGAGTTATCAATTTTAGAGGGCGCAATTAAGCCGTGGGGTGAACCTAATCCTTTCTTAGAAGAGAAGCTTGAAAGGTTGGCTCGAGAAAAAGGGGTGAATCTGAATACACCATGGGCTGATCTTCCTCAGAGTTTCAAAAATTTGATTTTATACGGGACAGAAGATCCTGATAAAGTATATAGAAGACAGGATCAGCTTGAGCAAGATTACTATTTTTTCGAAGGCGTAATTCCTTATTTATGGAGGAGATATCATGAAACAGAATCTGACTGGGTTAAGGAAGAGATAGAAAAATACATGGTTAAGAAAACCTGTCAAACTTGTGGTGGGTCAAGGCTGAGGAAAGAGGCTTTGTATGTTAGGATCCATAATAAATCTATATGGGATATTGTTAAAATGGATATAGGTAGTGCGCTTGAGTGGTTTGAGAATCTTAAGTTGAAGGGTAAAGAAGAAGTTATAGGACATCAAATAGTAAAGGAAATTCGAAACCGATTGAGGTTTTTGAAAGACGTTGGTCTTGAATATTTGAGCCTTGAAAGATCCATTGATACCCTTTCTTCGGGTGAGAACCAGAGAGTAAGACTGGCGACCCAAATTGGTTCAGGCTTAACCGGGGTTTTGTATGTTTTAGACGAACCCTCAATTGGCCTTCATCCAAGAGATATTGATAGATTAATTGCAACTATAAAAAGATTAAGAGATTTAGGTAATACGGTAATAGTGGTTGAGCACGACAGAGAAACTATAGAGGAGGCTGATTGGATAATAGATTTAGGACCGGGTGCAGGCGACAAGGGTGGGAAAGTAGTTTTCAGCGGTACTTATAAAGAACTTTTGAATGCGCCAAAATCTTTGACAGGGCAATATCTTGCCGGTAAAAAATCAATTCCTGTTCCTCGAAAAAGGAGAACTCCTCAGGGAAAATATTTAATTTTGAAAGGTGCCAGACACAACAACTTAAAAAACATAGATCTGAAAATCCCTCTCGGACTCTTTGTTTGTGTGACAGGAGTTTCGGGCTCTGGAAAGTCATCCCTCATTCAGGATACCTTGTTTGTAGCGCTGATGAGACACTTTTACGGGTCACGAGAGACCCCCGGTGAATTCGATAGAATTGAAGGGCTTGAACATATTGACAAAATTATTAATATAGATCAAAGCCCTATTGGTAGAACTCCCAGGTCAAACCCTGCCACGTATACCTCTGCATTCACGCCTATAAGGGAATTTTTCTCCACTTTAAAGGAAGCAAGAGTACGCGGGTATTCACCTGCTAGGTTCTCTTTTAACTTAAAGGGCGGGAGGTGCGAGGCGTGTGCGGGGGAGGGATTTATAAGGGTAGAGATGCAATTTCTACCTGATGTTTATGTACCTTGTGAAGTGTGCAAAGGGAAAAGATATAACAAGGAAACCCTTGAAGTAAAATACAAAGATAAAAGTATTGCGGATGTTCTGGACATGTCCGTGGACGAAGCATATGATTTGTTTAAGGATATTCCAACTATTGAGAGAAAATTAAAACTTCTTAAAGATGTAGGGCTTGGCTATATTAAGTTAGGGCAACCAGCTACCACGCTCTCTGGAGGTGAAGCCCAGAGAGTAAAGCTCGCGAAGGAACTTTCCAAGGTCGCTACAGGAAGGACATTATATATTCTGGATGAACCAACTACGGGTCTGCATTTTGATGACGTTAAAAAACTCGTAGATGTACTTCAAAAACTTGTAGATATGGGGAATACTGTCCTTGTTATTGAACATAATCTTGATGTGATAAAGAGTGCTGATTGGATTATTGACCTTGGACCTGAGGCGGGAGATAAAGGTGGATATATTGTTGCGGAGGGGACTCCGGAAGAAGTGGCCTTAAATGAAAATTCTTACACTGGCAAATACTTACGCAAAGAGCTTGGAATTGCATCGAGAGGGGTTAAAAAATAAGGTTTAGGTTCAAAATTTTTTACCTGAGCAAGACCGTAATTGAATTTTTATCAGGCTAACTTTTATATCCAAGTTTTGCCATTTTGCCTTTTGACTATTCATTTTTAAAATTTTATAATTAACGACTACAGGAGGATAGCAAGAGATGGGAGTTAAGGTTAATAGGTCTGCTTTAAAAAGGCAAAGACAAAGCGAGAAAAGAAGGCTTCGCAATAAATCGTACAAAAGTTTTCTAAAAACCCTTACGAAAAAGTTTCTAACTGAACAAGACTTAGAGAAAAAGAGAGAATTGCTTAACAAACTCTACAAATATCTTGATAGAGCAGCAGCAAAAAGAATATACCATCCTAATAATGTTGCCAGAAAAAAGAGTAAACTAACTTCGATTTTTAACGAAGCAATTCAAAAAGCCTCTTCAAACCAATAACTTTCCCGGGCGGTTAGCTCAGTCTGGTGAGAGCGCTGCCCTTACAAGGCAGAGGCCGGAGGTTCGAGTCCTCCACCGCCCATTTTTATCTTCAAATTCACTATCAATAATCAGTATTGAATTTGCCAGTTTTTTGTGTTAAAATCCACATATGCAGTTCCCACGAGAAAGATATATATTTATAATATCTGATTCCTCTGGATTAACCTGTGAAACCGTCGTTAAGGCTGCCCTGACCCAGTTTAATACTACCAATGTTTACATAAAAAAGTACTCACAGGTAAGGACCGTCGAAGAACTCAGGAACATAATGGATGAGGCAGCTTCAGTTACAGGTGTTGTGGCTTATACCTTTGTAATTCCGGAATTAAGGAAGGAGATCATAGCCCTATCTTTACAATTGGGGGTACCTATTATTGATATTCTGGGTCCTGTACTCTCAAGACTCCAGGACTTACTTGAACTTTCTCCGCTCTCAATCCCAGGCCTTTTTAGGCATTTGAATCAAGATTATTATGAGAGGATTGAATGTATTAATTTCGCTGTAAAGCATGATGATGGACGGAGTTTAAAGGATATAGACCAGGCAGACCTTGTCCTTTTAGGCGTTTCGCGAACCTCTAAAACCCCTATTTCCATTTATCTGGCGTACCGTGGCATAAAGACAGCGAATGTTCCAGTTGTTTATGGTAGACCATTACCCGAAGAAGTTTTAAAACTCCCAAGTGCGAAGGTGATAGGTTTGACTGTAGATCCTGAGAGGCTGAGAGATATCAGGTTGGTTAGGGCTCAAAGGTTAAAGATGAGTAATGATGATCCGTACATAAGTCTTGATGAGATAAAAAAGGAAGTTAACTACGCTCTTTCATTATTTCGCCAGAATAACTATACGATACTTGATGTTTCCTCAAGATCCATAGAAGAATCTGCCACGGCAATTATGGAAATTATCGGGAAAAAGCTAAAAAGCAAAGGCTAGTCCCGTAAGTAAAGCAAGTAGTGTGGCTACTATAAGACTTACCAAGATTTGAAATGTTGTCCATTTGATATTTGTTTCCTTCCACAAAGCAAGGACTGTTGATAAACAAGGGGTGTAGAATGTCACAAATACAATAAATGAGGCAAGTTGTCCATTGCTCAGAGCCGAATTTAACATTTTTACAGGAACATTTAAAGCTTCAGAGGCCATTATTAATGCCAGTTCTTTGCGTAAAATCCCAAATATAAGTACAATTCCAAGCTCATCTGGTAACCTTAGGATTCCGTGAACAAATGGTGAAAAAGCTTTATTTATAAGAGAGCTTAGATTTGTGATTTCCAAAATGGAGAGGACAATGCTTCCACCAATGATTAAGGGCCAGGCAAAGAAAATAAAGTCTTTGAGTTTAAACCATACTTTTGACAATAGACTCTTTATACTGGGTAACCTATAAGGTGTTATTTCCAATATAAAGTCTGTTACCTCTGACCTAAAGGCTTTGCTCAGTATTTTTCCAATTACTGCAATAATGATTATATTTCCGATGAAAAGCACCAGTGCGAAACTACTGCCCAAAAAGAGGGTTGATAGGGCAAAGATTATTGAGAGTCTTGCAGAGCAAGGAATGAAAGGGACTAAAAATGCTGTGTTGAGTCTCTCCCTTTCACTTTCTATTATTCTTGTGGAAAATATAGCGGGAACATTACACCCATAGCCAAGGATTAGAGGAACAGCGCTTTTACCATGTAACCCTATCCTGTGTAAAAAATGGTCAAGCACAAAAGCAAATCTTGACAGGTATCCAATATCCTCAAGGAAAGAGATGAACAGGATAAACGGGATGAAGTATGGGAAAACGATACCTATTCCACTGTTTATTCCATCAACAATAGATTTTAAGATAGTATAGAACCAGCCTTCTTTTACGGGTAGATTGCTTTGAATAATTTCAAATGGTTTTGCGAAGAGCTCCGAAATGTAACCACCCAATTTTTGAGTTAGAAAGAAAATCAAGATTAGTATTACCAAAGCAGAGATTGGACCAAAGAAGGGGTGAAGGGAAAATGCGTCAAGGTAGGAATCTAAAGATCTTCTCTTATTTTTATGTACTAGCCTGGCAACCTTTTCGAAAATTTCCATTGCGATCTTGTGCTTTTCCTGATGAAAGAAGAGCCATACATTGTCAATATCCATTTTGTCTTTGTATGAGGTTTTAAGTAAGTTCTTATCTTCTTCGGTGAGGATTCCATATTGCCCCTGGATATCTGCGAGAAGCAAGATTGCAAGAATAGGAGAAGATCTAAGATGAACGAATTTTTCTTTCAACGTGGTTTCGATCTCCTTTAGATATTCTAGTTCTAAGTTTTTAAGGGTATCTCCCAGTAAGTTACGAGGAATTTTGGCAGCCGGAATATATTTTATTACTTTATCGATCCCTTTGCCTTGGACTGCAACAGTCTCTACGATGTCCACACCCAGCATTGTGGAAAGCAGTTCCATATCAACTTTCAAGCCTTTTTTTTCAGCTTCGTCCATCATATTCATGACTACGATCATAGGGATACCTAAGCTTGTTAGCTCCAGTGTCAGTTCCAGGCTTCTAGAGAGGACTGAACTATCGATGATATTTAATATCACATCCACCTTTTCATTTAATAAGAAGTTTAATGTTACTTTTTCGGCTGGTTCTTCCCCGAGCAAGGAGTAAATTCCAGGTAGGTCGATTAATTCATAGGTTAATTCCCCATAGGTGGCTTTTGCCCTCATAAACTCTACAGTTGTACCGGGGAAGTTAGAAGTATTCGCACGGTATCCTACAAGCTGGTTAAAGAAAGTGCTTTTGCCACAGTTGGGTTGCCCTACGAGGGCAACTCTAATTGTATTTGGCATTTTCTACGATAATTTTCCTGGCGATACCCTTACCTAGAGCAACTTTTACTCCTGTATCCAGGTCCTCAATGAGGATAGCCCCACCAAATGGTCCAAAATGAAGAACTCTCACTCTGTCCCCGATGTTTATTCCAAGAGATAAGAGTCTTTTTAAAGCCCTATGGCCTGCAATTATATTCTTAACAACAAGTACCTGGTCAATCCGAGCCTCATCCAAAGACATATTGATATTATAGAAGATTCCGCTCGAAATATAAAGTATTAGTTTACTTATTTTCTGTATTTTCTATAGGCTTTCCGTCTTTGTATTTCTGCTTGTATTAAGTCTTTTGCCCTTTTAAGGCTTTGTTCAGGTTCTGCGTAGCCCCTTAACGCTGGTTCTATCCCCTCTTCCGATAAGATTCTTCTTCCGGTGAACCATACAGGGTCTCTTGGCTCATAATCTCCATATTCAACCTGCAACATGGCGTCTTTTAAGCCTGGTACCTTTGAAACAAGGTCCTGAAGATATGGATGATCAAATGCAGTTTTTGTGAGAGGTATATAACCCGTGGAGGCTGACCAAAAGGCTTGAACACTATCTTCTAAAAAATAGTTTATGAATCTTGCAAAACTTTTTTTGTGCTCTACTGGCACGTCTTTAAAGACGCCTACGTTTGTTCCAGAAATAATGATCTTTTTAAATTTGTCACGAGGGACAGGAGCCACACCTAGCCGGAATTTGATTTTGTCTTTCATAAAAGCATACGAGACTATAGTACCCCATATCATCCCAACTCTTCCGTTTGCAAAATCATCCTGATGGGAGTATCCAGTTCCTAAGTACGCGCATTTATCCTTAAAAATTAGGTCTCGCAGGAATGTTAAAGCTTCTATACCTTCCCTTGAATAAAAACATACAGAATCTCCATCAAGTAGTTTTCCCCCTTTCTGGTAGAGAATTGTGGCGAAGATCCAGACATCTATGGTGAAAGCGGTTCCATAGATCTCAGGTTTACCATCACCATTTTCGTCGATGGTTAATTTTTTGGCCACCTCTCTAAATTCGTCCCAGGTCTCAGGGAAACGAGCAATTCCATGTTTTTCGAATAAATCTATGTTGTAATATATAACCGGCACACTTTTGTTAAACGGAAAAGTTACGAGAGTATCATTCCATTTGTTGCCATCCAGTAAAATAGGGAATACTCTTTTAAGTTTCACACTATCAATTTCATCTATAAAGTCTTCTATGGGCTCAATTTTATTTGCTGAAAGAAGCTCCGATGCCCATGATTCATACATCTGAGCAGCAGTAGGCGGTGTGTTTGATGCAACTGCTCCCATAATCTTTTGTGAAAGGGTATTGTAATTTCCCAGGTTAACAAGAATAATGGGAATTGTGTTCTTTGAATTGTAATCTATTACAATTTTTTTAAGGGCATCTCCTAGAGGTCCGCCCATAGCGTGCCAGAAGGAATTAACGTCACCTTTTCGGTTAGAACATGAGAATAATAACAAGCTAATCAGGGCTAAGGGAAGATTTTTAGAAAACTTTAAATTCCGTTCCTTCATCGAGAACTATTTCGTCTTGAAAGTGTAACTCAATCCATAGCGTATGTTTAACCCCTGCTTGAATGCATAGATGTAATGGTCGTCGGAAACATCAATGCTCAAATTTTTCCATTTGAATCCAAGACCGAAGGTGACACCCTTTCTTGACCCTAATTTATCTAAGAAGTAACCAGCTCTTATTGAAGCCATATTTAGGAATGTATATTCAAAACCTGCGTGCTTCCAGGCGTCATCAATAATGTAACTGACCCCTTTTTCCTTGTAATCGTTAGTAATGTTCACGAGAATTTTGGTAATTTCAAAGCTAAGTGCTATTTTATGGTTAGGTATGTCAAGAGGAATATAGCCTATCCCTGTTCTAAGATGATAAGGTAGGGGATCTTTTTCACCCGTAGAGGTTATCTGAAGGCCTGGTCCGAAGTTATCAAGAACTAAAGAGTATCTAAATTCTCCGAATTTAAATTTATTTCTATACAGCATTGAAAGGCCGCCTGCGAACGTAGTTCCACTCCCACCGCCTTCGATTCCTGTAGCTTTCAGGAGAACATCTTCTGGTGCAAGGAAACTGTGTATAAATTTGATGTTTGAACCTACAGAAAGGTTATCATTGATCTTATATCCGTAAGAGAATTGTATTTGGAGATCATATGGTGTCCAGGAACCCAGGTATTCATCATCAATTACCCCTTCAATTTTTCCATAGTAAAGAAAAATTACGTTACCGCCGAGAGTTCCGACGCTTAGGGGGTAAGTAAAAGCTGTAAACTCGTGATACATATCATCAGCCAAGCCCTTAAGCCAGGGTGTATGGACCACGGTTACTGTGCCGTTATTTATAAGCCCAAGGCCAGCTGGGTTGTAATAGGTTGCTGTAGCATCATCGGCAATTGTTGAAAAAGCACCACCCATTGCTGTTGCCCTTGGTCCTGGTAAGATCATTAGAAAAGGAACACCTGCATCGAAGGAGTCCGCTTTCAATCCACCATATAAGGTTATTATTATAGATAATATCCACACAGTGTTTTGGTTTAATTTCCTCATTTTCCCTCCAGTAAGTTAATTAGATTCTGAGACCAACAGGAAACCAGAATAAGCAGACCACTACCTCCATGTTTAGGAAATTTTAAAGGAATTGCCTTAATAATTCAAATACATCCTCTGGTTTTATAAGTTTCATACACTCCTTTGTCTTGAGAGGGCACTGGCGCATTTCACAAGGGGCACATGGAAGGTCTTTTTTTATTACTTGCACGGAGGGTCCAAGAGGTCTTGTCCAGGATGGGGGTGTAGGACCAAATATCGCTATGGTATTAGAACCAGCAAGAGCAGCCATGTGTGTTAGCCCCGAGTCGTTGCCAATAAAAGCAATGGAATTTTTAGTTATGTATATTGCATCCCAGAGGCTTGTTTTACCAGTGAGGTTTACTATATTTTCATGCTCAAGTTTTAGTGAACGAGTGAAGTCATCTTTACTTCCAAGAATTACCAGTTTAACATCATGCTGTTTTAGTAAGTTAGCCAGCTCAATGAAATAGGGGGTGTGCCATTCTTTTGCGTTTCCAAATTGAGCAAAGGGTGCTGAGGAGACATATCTTCTGGTTATAAGACCTAAAGATTTAAGGGTATTCTCCCCCGTCGCTTTATATTCTTCGGGGATTTCTATGTTAAATTTTATTTCTTTCTCGCTTATAAGGTCTTGGTAAAGCAAGAAGTAGGTCTCGGTTGTATGTCGCTTTTTCCAGTCTTCTGGAATTCTAATTCTTTTGGTCAATAAAAAATCTCTAAAGTCAAAGGAAAACCCCACTCTAACCTTTGATGCTGTTAAAAAAGCAGCAAATGCCGAGGAAAAGGAAATAGGCGTCACAATATAGTAGTCAAAAGTTCCTTTTAAAGATACATGGATTCTGTAAAGTTCATTGTTGCTTGAAAAAGTAATCGTTTCAAGACCGTGAAAAAGTTCACGAAAGGGTGTCTTTGTAATAATAGTTACATAGTATTTATGTGAAAGGGCTCTTACCATAGGGAGGTTAAATGCGATATCTCCTAGCCAGTTAGGCACTCTGACTGCTACTTTCATGTTTTTTTGTCATGCTTACTAGTACCCCGAGGGTCATGCTAAAATTTTGCACAGCCTCGGCATCGGAAAAATTGTATTCGAAGGTACCTGAAATTATGAAGATTGCTATTAGACCTAACCCTAATGCCCTCCAGGGGAGCGGAGATCTAGCAAAATATAGACTGTAGTAATAGAGAAAGAAAATGAATGCAATTAAAAGGGGTAGTCCTCCATTTACTCCTGCCATAACATAATTACTGTGCAGATGGCCTCTTATCGCTTTTGCTATTCCTTTTAATTCAAGCATCTTTTCAAGTCCCGTGGTTTTGTATTTTTCAATGTACTCTTCGTGAACTTTGGGTAAACTCCACAGTTCGTATCCTAAGCCGGTTAGCGGTTTTTCTTTTAAAATCTTTGCACCAAGTTTCCACATCTCTATCCGAGCATAGGAGCTTGCGTTTTGTTCAGTAGGGGGGCTGGTTTTTAAATATTTCACACTTCTCTGGTTTGTGAGAATACTTAATAAAAAGAGCAGAGTGAGAGCACCGTAGAATATTTTTAAGGTTTTCCTGATCATAATTATGCAAATAAGCAAAAAAGCCATTACACCAAGATAATAACTTCTACTTAAGTTGTAAGTGAGGTTCAGTAGTAGGGCAAAAATACTGAAGAAAACCAGGGTATTTTTCTTTTTCCCCTCTTCAAGATGCAGAAGAGGTATGAGGAAAGAGATTACGCCGCCGTAGGTAAGCTTACCTCCTACAAAACCGACAAGTCCACCATCTCTATTGAAAATATGAAATCCCTGTGGAAAGATAAGAAACACTATAAGAGTCAAAGTGGCAAAGAATAAGGCTACATATGGAATATATTTTAACATGAATTCTCTGTCAATAAAGGGTAGAAAGCCAAATACTGCAAATGTTACAAGTATATCGAAAATTATGCCCTTGGTATTTACTATTGCCTTTAATGGATTGAGTGAGAATATAGAAGTCAGTACTGCCACAACCCATAGCAAATAGATTGGTAAATTTTCTTTTTTCAGGAAAATTTCGGGCGAGAGAATAAGCCCCAAAACTATTGAAATGATTAGAAAAGAACTTCTATAAGCATTTGGTAAGAAAGGGAAAAGCAGTGCAAGGGCTGTAATTAATTTTTTAATGTTCTCCCTTGTAGGGGATGTAGTGACCAAGGAGTTTAAAGTTTTCATATTCTCCAATTCTCCTTCTAAACAGTTTTTCTGAAACGTCGGCAACAAAATCGCGTAATTTCCACTTTAAACCTCTCTTCAGGTACTCTTCTTTGACTTCAAGGGTAAGGTCATTATTGGCCACCTGCCTATTTATCCTTTCCAACATGACCTGTGGATGAGTTCCCTTGAAGAAGTGGAGCCCATTTTTATGGACCATTAGCTCTTCCAGACTTTTTTCTTCAAATCTCGTCCTCACAATATTATCATCTTTCCAGTGCCAGCGTGCCTGTTCAACTAGTTTATCTTTCAAAACCTTTTTACTCCGGGCCCATCCATAGTGATAGATGTAGGCATCGAGCAGAATGACATTTAGTTTTTCCCCATTTTTTCTGAAACTGTGGGAATCTTTGTATGCAGATATTTCGGGTAGATTTCGTATAATTCTTATTTCTCTTCGAACCCAACCTTCTCCTTCGTGGTATAGTGAGTAGTTCCCATAAAAGTGCTTATATTTTAGGGCGAATCCATCCACCCGTTGGTCGTCCAGATAGGTAATAAGGGCAGACTTAATATAATCCAGGTATTTTTCGTGAACTACCTCGTCACCCTGAAGATAAAAGCACCATGGCGCTTTACATTCCATAAGGGCCCTGTTTGCGAAAAGCACCTGTGGTTTCCCTCCTCCTCTAAGTTCTTCAAACCAAGGCGTGGTTATAATTTTGACCTTAGGATCTTTGACGCTTTGTATTAATTCGAGGGTGTTGTCTTCAGACTCTATTACATTTACTATAAATTCGTCCACGAGGGGAAGAATCGATTTTATAGCTTCAACTACTGGGAAATCGTATTTAATTGCATTCCTTATATAGGTAAAACCACTTACAAGCATTCCAAAATTATATGTGCTAAGTCATGTGCATTCAAAGGCTTCGGTTAACACTCGTTGATAATTCTCTTTAAAATCACAGGTTTACCGTAGAATACATTAAACAGTGCGCTGGCTTTACTTTCTTTTTTTACTGGGATAAAATATTTTTATGAAGAAGTCTGTAGGTCTTCTTTTTGTCTTTATATCGTGTGCACCGCAAAATAGCTATTTAGACGAGTTTTTTATGGATTACTTTCCACTGAAAACTGGTATGAGCTGGGTATTTTTATCGTCCGATGGAAGAGAAGTTCGGATGGAAGTGGTAAGTGATACTATAGTAAATCCCCAAACTAATAGGTATGTAGTGGAACTCATGGGCGATTTAAACTATTTCTTGAAGAGCAAAGATGGCGTGTTTCTTGAATATGATTTTTCAGAGATAGTGAACAATCAGAGTATTGTTTTTGATGAAGACGTTTTACCCCTTTTTTACCAGCCGGTTTTCAAAGGTCAGTTTTTTGCAGACACTGTTAGTAGGGTAATTACCATTGGTGGCGATAGGGTATATTATAGAAGGTTGTTTTTCTCTGAAGTTTCAAAGGGTGCTTTCGGAAGGGTTCATCTTAGGTACAGGGTACAAAATAGTGTAGCTATTGGTGAAGTAGAAAAATACACGGATCAGTGTTTCTTTTACGTGCTTGCTCCCGATACAGGCCCAGTTTTTATTCGGAGGGTCACGGATTGTGACACTATAAATTTTAATTTAATAGAATTTAAGGCAAAATAAAGGAGGTTTAATGGGCACCTTGCGTCTAAGTGAAAATGCTTTAAAAGTTCTTGAGAAGAGATATCTTAAGAAAGATGAGCAGGGAAATGTAGTGGAAACCCCCGAGCAGATGTTTAGAAGAGTAGCAAAAACTATTGCTGAGGTAGAGCAAAATTACCCTAAAAGTCCTTACAGGGCTGAAGAGTTGGAAGAAAGGTTTTATGAACTGATGGCGGAGTTCTATTTCCTGCCGAATTCTCCTACTTTAATGAACGCTGGTACAACCCTCGGCCAGTTATCAGCTTGTTTTGTTTTGCCAGTTGGAGATTCTATGCAGGAAATTTTTGAAGCGATAAAAAAGACGGCTATAATACACAAAACAGGGGGTGGGACAGGTTTCTCCTTCTCAAGGTTGAGACCAAAAAATGATATAGTTAAAAGTACGGGAGGTGTAGCAAGCGGTCCCATTTCATTCATGCGCGTTTTTAACGAAGCCACAGAGGCGGTCAAGCAGGGTGGTCGGAGACGTGGTGCTAATATGGGTATTTTGAGGGTTGATCACCCGGATATTATGGAATTTATTGAATGTAAGGCAAAGGAAGGAGAGCTTGCAAATTTTAATATTTCTGTTGCAGTTACTGACAAATTTATGGAGGCCCTTGAAAGGGACGAAGAGTATGAACTTATAAATCCAAGAAACAAAGAGGTCTGGGGTAAGCTAAGAGCAAAAGATGTTTTTGATAAGATGGTCTATCATGCCTGGAAAAACGGTGAACCTGGTATTATATTTATTGATACGATAAATAAAAAACACCCCGTACCCGGTGCAGGTGAGATAGAAAGTACAAATCCATGTGGTGAACAGCCTTTACTTCCCTATGAATCATGTAATCTTGGATCTATTAACCTTGCAAAATTTGTAAAAGGTGAACCTGCTTATATTGAGGGTAGGGTCCTTTCTCTCGAAGAGGCTCTAAATAAAATTGACTGGGAAAAGTTGAGGGAAGTAGTTCATCTGAGTGTCCACTTTCTCGATAATGTCATTGATGCGAATTATTTTCCGTTTGACGAAATAAAGGAGATGACATTAGCTAACAGGAAAGTGGGCCTCGGCGTTATGGGTTTTGCAGATATGCTTGTTGAATTGGGAATTCCATACTCGTCTGATAGTGCGGTGAAGCTCGCTGAAGAGGTTATGAAATTTATTCAAGAGGAAGCTGTTAAAAAATCAGCGGAGCTTGCTGAGTTTAAGGGGTCATTCCCGAATATAGAAAAGAGTATTTACAAGCACCCAATGAGAAATGCCACGCTGACCACCATTGCGCCAACAGGAAGTATTTCAATGATTGCTGATTGCTCTTCGGGGATAGAGCCTATATTCTCCCTTGCTTATACAAAGACTGTTCTTGG
>JBDRYG010000038.1:0-16377 GCA_039803305.1 Caldifarciminota bacterium | reverse complement strand
AAGAAATAACTGAAGGTGATGTTAGAACCAAAATGTTCACCTTCAGAGAAGTTCTCAGGGACATACTTATCATCCTGCACCCACAATATAGCGTTTTTGACTTTTTTTGAATACAAGGTTCCAGTAATGTATAAATTGTTCTTAAGGAGCCTGAAGCCGGTATCTAAATTTAATCCGCTTTCGGGCTTCAGGGCGGGGTTACCCCTCGCAAAAGCATCTTCAGGCCAGTAAAGTTCATTGAATGTGGGGACTCGATAAGTTTTGGATAGTGAAGAAAATACAAAAAAGTTTTCAGAAATGCTTTTGGAAAGGGATATACCCGGTAAGATAATAACCTTTTTAGCTTCTTCTGTGGAAATCATAGTAAGGGAAGGATGAAACTGAAAATGCCCTAGAGCCATGACAACATTGCGCACAGTAATTATGATGTTAAACTTTTGCTTATTCCCTATTTTTGTGGACAAAGCAAGATCTTGTGATAATCCAAGTAATAGTTTATTAAATTCAAGTGAGATTCTCAAGTTTGCAACGAAATGTGTATCCGATTCATAATTGGATACATAAATTTGGTGGAAAGCACTTTGATTTACACCAAGTTTAATTCGCCTAAAAACAGGGAAAGTAAGATTAAAACCTTCAATTATTTCCCTCTTGTTCCCTTCTCCAATACCTCCAAGGGGTGGAGGAGAACCTGCCTCTCTTTTTGCGATAAAGAGAGAATTTCCTCGCTTAAGATCTGTGAGAAACATTCCGTATTTGCGAAAGCCGGTATTTTTCATGATTATAGATGCCCCATCGATGTTAACAAAATAGGAGTCCACGAAAGTCTCAAGGAATGCCCCTATTCTAAAATCTTTGCTAATGGGGATTAATGCATGGTAATTCCTCTCATATTTGGATGTTTTCATGAAATATCCTGAGGTTTCCGGAATTAAGTTAACGGTTCCGCCAATACCGGGTAAACTGGTAATGGGAGAGGAACTATTCAGTACCTGGATGTTTTTTACTATTGAAAGTGGTAATAATGAGATGTCAGTATATCCGAGCATTGCATTGGGAAAATAGATATTAGCAAAGGAAACTGAGTTTTGCTCAGATGATGTGCCTCCTATTGATAAAGAGGCATAATTAACACCTTTTAGGATTAACAAATTTGAGTATAAAATACGACCTGCATTATCACTTTGTGACAGGGTGAAATAATATGGTGCGCGAAAGTATGAAACCCGATTGTAATACGCACTAACGAAAATTGTATCATCCAGAAAGTAAAATGGCAAATACGAAAGCAGGAGAAGGACCACCTGTGGTATCATTCTGCCTCCTTTGCCCCAACACCCCGGGGGCTGGTTTACCTGTTCAGGTTCGGGTCTCCCGGCTTGTGGCACCCTTTCCCCTTCCCAGGGGTGGAGCTTGCACCCCAATCCCCCAGTGGGCTCACGAAAGGGCCTTTTTGCCACTCACGGTTGCGGGGGCAGCGTGGGATTTACACCCAACTTCCCCTCACCTGAACTATCCCAAAGAGCGATAGTTTATATTAAACCAGATTTTCCGTATTTCAATCCAGACATGATTTCCTTCCGGTGGACACTTTTAACTCAAAGGGATTTCAAGGATTACCCAAAAGTGTCCTGAGGTAACCCCTCCATAAAATCCTGAAAGGGATTGTTTTTTGTGGGAAATATCTGGATTTTTTCAGAAGTAAAAAACGGATAGTTGGTCTAAACATCTTTATAAAGAATATCTTAAATCCTAGGGCTTTCTTCAAATCGGTTACATAATCATCAATAGTCCTTGTTTGGTATCTAAGTATTCTCTCACTTTCTTCCGTGTCCATCCAGTCGGTGGGGAAATATTGCTTTGAGAAGGCTTCTTTGGGAAACATCCCGATCCCTATCCCCTCCAGAACTTTTTCTACAATCTCACCATATTTATATTGACATTTTGGTCCACCACCTATGAGTAAGATTTTATTCCAGATCTCCGTTGAATGAACTCCGCGGGCAAGGGCTATACCTACATCCTTTGTGTGTACATATTCCATTCTGTTTTCAAGAGAGATTTCAAATAGAGTCTCATTGATCTTTAAATCTATGGGCATGGAAGCTGCAAGTCTATAGATAGACCACTGTAAACCCGATGCTTTGATTAACTCTTCGCATTCAACTTTATGTCGAGAATAGTGTTCTATTGGATTTAAAGGTTCATCTGCCCTTCTTGGTGGTGTTAGATTTTGAGTTACCCCATAAACATGAATGGAGGATGTGAAAATAATCTTTTTTGGAGTTCCAGCAGTTTTCATAGCTTCTATGAGGTTTCTTGTACCTCCTACATTTACTTTGTATGCAATATCAGGGACCCTTTCAGATTCCAATCCTGTACGTGATAGCTTAGGTATTATATAAGCCAGATGAATTACAGCATCTGTGCCTGAAAGCGCCTCTCTAACTTCATCTTCCCTTGTTATATCTCCAAAATATGCATCCACAAGGCTTCCATATTTCTTTTTTAGTTTTTTGAAAGTTCTCAAATTTCTCTTTGTTTTGAGATCGAAACACCTTACATGGTCTCCCTGCTTTACCAGCGCTTCTATGGTGCTAAGACCAATATTTCCAAAAGCGCCTGTAATCAATACCTTCATTCTCTCACCTCCTCATTAATCCACGAAGTATAATTTCGATTCCTTGTTTACTTATGGTTTCCCAATCTTCTTGTGGGGCAAAAAGTTCCTGTTCTATAATACCCAGGGCATAGGCGATTAGAATTTTTGATATGACTTTTGGATCTACTTTAGCAAAATACCCTTTTTCTACGGCAGGTTTAATTAGGTTTGAAAAATACTCAGTGTAAAAGTCAAAATATGACGCAAGTTTTGCAAGGATTTTATTTTCTCTTAGGCCAACTCTTAGGAATTCAACATATAAGGGGAATTTTGACCTCGATTCCCTGAAGATATCCTTAAAGATTTTTGACATGTTACTAAGAGCCAAATAGGGATCCTCTGAGGGACCTTTAAATTGTTCTATACTATTTAACAGGTCCTTAAGCCAATGGTCCAGAATTTCGAGAAAAAAGAACTCCTTTGAGGGAAAATAATGGAAAAACGCCCCTTTACTCACGCCGGCTTTTTCGCAAATTTCCTGAATGCTTGTTGCGTCGTAGCCCTTCTGGGAGAAGAGCTCTATTCCTGATTCCAGTAATTTATTTTTTGTGTTTACTTCCATACCGACCAGTCGGTATAATTATTAACAACAGTGTTCGAAAAGTCAAGTCACGTTTCTCGAGCTGTTTTTCGATGTGTATTTTCTGAAATTTTTAAAATCAGGCTGTTTTTGCTTTATTATGTTTCTACGGACCTTATTGAGGAAATTTTTCAAAATATTTGATAGAGTAGCATTTTAGTAAGGGATTTTATCCTCTTTTTCAGTCCACTCTTTAAACACGTCTAGTGCATCCTCTCTTAAAAGATTTATCATGGGGATGCTTCTTTTGTCTATTGTTTTACACACTTCCTCATAAAAATTTGAATCATCAAACCCAGCCTTTTTAGCATCTTCTCTTGTTCCTGCAAAATATATTTTTTCAATTCTTGCCCAGTAAATTGCACCAAGGCACATTGGGCATGGTTCACACGAAGTGTAAATTTCACATTCGTGAAGATGAAATACTCCCAAGTTTTTACATGCATCTCTAATAGCAACAATCTCCGCATGAGCCGTTGGGTCGTTTGTTGAGGTTACGAGATTAGTCCCTCTTCCAACTATTTTTCCGTTTTTAACCACTATAGCAGCAAATGGTCCCCCTTTCCCTTCTATCATATTTTTCCTTGCCATTTCTATAACTTCTCTCATGAATT
Source organism: Caldifarciminota bacterium (assembly GCA_039803305.1). Classification (GTDB taxonomy): domain Bacteria; phylum Hydrothermota; class Hydrothermia; order UBA1063; family UBA1063; genus UBA1063. The sequence goes on along the minus strand of JBDRYG010000038.1, from coordinate 12,521 downwards.
TCATTTTTTCCATGTCCATCTGAATCCTCCGCCAGGCAATATATGATAAAGCCTTTTGAATGCACGGATGGTTGTTTTTATACTTTAAGTATGTCCTGTTATAGACTTAAAATTGCCATTGATGGTCCTGCTGGTGCCGGGAAGACAACCACAGCCAAGTTAGTAGCCAAAGCTCTTGGACTTGTACCTGTGGATACCGGTGCGATGTACAGGGCTGTAGCGTTGATGGTTTTAAAAAAGGGAAAAGATCCACAAAATCCTTTGGAAATAAAGGAGATTCTTCCTGAAATTGAAATTCAGCAAGAATTCAAAAACGATGAAGTAGTTACTTATTTAAATGGTGAAGATGTCTCAAAGGCCATAAGAACACCAGAGGTAGATCGAGTAGTTTCAGTTATTTCTTCTTATCCTTTTGTCAGAGAAAAACTTGTGGAATTACAGAGAAAAATGGCAGAAAAGGGCGGAGTGGTAATTGAAGGTAGAGATATTGGAACAGTAGTACTGCCTGATGCTGATATAAAAATTTACATGAAAGCTTCAGCTGAGGAAAGGGCTAAAAGGAGACTTGCCGAATTAGAGTCACGCGGTATCAAAGCAGATTATAATGAAATACTAAATGAAATTTTGCGAAGGGACGAAATGGATCAAAGAAGAAATCACTCTCCTTTGAAAATTCCTGACGGTGCCATTATATTAGATACAACAAATTTGTCAATTGAGGAACAGGTAGACCTCATTCTCAAGGAGGTTAGGAGGCGTTTTGCCTGCAAATAGATGAGTTTAAAATGGATCATTGCTAAAGTTTTGCTGTTTATTCCTTTTAGAATTTTGTTCAGGTTTAGGGTTAAAGGAAGTTGCCATGTTCCCAGAAGTGGTCCCTGCATTATCTGCGTTAATCATACATCTTTCTGGGACCCTCCGCTGGTTGGGATGGCTTCTCCAAGGGAGCTTTATTATTTGGCCAAAAAAGAGCTTTTTGAGAACGTAAAAGCTTTCGGTATGCTCATATCCTTTTATAATGCCATACCCCTTGACAGAGAGAACTCGGTTTCTGGTATGAAGAAGGCTATTAAACTATTGAAAGATGGAAAGGCGGTGGTCATATTCCCAGAGGGGACCAGGAATAGAACAAAGGACAAACTTTTACTTCCTTTTAAAGATGGTCCTGCACTTTTAGCTCTCAAGTTAAAGGTTCCTATAATTCCTGCTTTTTTATTTGAAAGTAAAGGCTCTTTCTGGGATTGGGTTTTTGGCAAGAGAGAACTGAAGATACGTTTTGGAAGGCCTATAAGTCCTGAAAATTTTACAAGGTTTGGGGATGGAGTTAAATGGCTCACAAAGGAAATAGAATGTACTATGAGGGAGCTTTATGCCAGAGGTTAAGCTTACTTCTGAGTATGGTTTTTGTTTTGGAGTAAAGAGAGCCCTTGAAATTGCGAAGAAAAAGCTTCAGGAAGGTGAAGCATTCGATAGTCTTGGTCCGATAATCCATAATGAGTTTGTGGTCGATGAACTGCGAAAGAAAGGAGTTGAAGTTATAAATTCTATCGAGGAAAGCAAGAAAAATAGTGTTTTAGTAAGAACCCATGGCGTACCTCCTGAGGTTTACAAAAAGGCAGAAATGCTTGGGAAAAACATAATAGACTGCACCTGTCCCTTTGTAGCGAATGCCCAAAAGTGGGCTAAAAGATTTTATGAAGAAGGTTATGTGGTAATCGTTGTTGGTAAGAAAGATCATCCTGAAGTTATTGGCATAGTTGGTCACACTGAAAATAAAGCAATTGTTGCATCATCTGGTAAAGATTTAGATTTACAATCTCTAAGAAATAAAAAGGTAGGGATTGTTGCCCAAACAACATCAAGACTTGATATGGTAGAGAGTGTGATAAATGCTTTGTTGGAAGAAGCCAGTGAAGTACGGTTTGCAAACACCAGATGCAATACTACTCAAAGAAGACAGGAACAGGTAGAGAAGCTGTCAAAAGAGGTGGATGTAATGGTTATTGTGGGTGGAAAGCAGAGCTCTAACACCAGAAGACTTTATGAAATTGCCTTAAAAAATTCAAAAAATGCCTATTTAGTGGAATCTCCAGATGAACTATCGCCTGATTGGTTTTATAATGTAAACTCTGTAGGTGTTTCAGGAGGGGCATCTACACCACCTGAAATGGTGGAGGAGGTATATAGGAAAATACAGTTTTATTTAAGCAAAAAATCTTTTTAGTGGGAGGAGTGTATGGCAGAAGAAAGGTTGATGAGGGATGCAGAATTTGAGGAATTGCTACAGAAAAGTATATCTGTACCCAAAGAAGGTGATGTGGTAAAGGGGGTTATCGTAAAGGTAACTCCTCAGGAGGTTTTTATTGATATCGGGACAAAATCAGAAGGCGTGTGTCCCAGAGTTGAATTCAAGGATCCTGATATAAAACCCGGCGATGAGGTTTATGTTTATGTAGATGCCATAGATGGTAAGGATGGTAAAACCATTGTTTCTAAGCACAAAGCTGATTTTCTTATGGTCTGGGACAGGATAAACGACGCCTTTAAAAATGATGAGATAATTGATGCTAAGGTAGTAAGGCAAACCAAAGGTGGCTTGATGGTTGAAGTATTTGGAGTGGATGCATTCCTCCCCGGGTCACAGATTGATGTGAAAAAAGTTAAAAGCATAAGTGCGTTTGTAGGTAAAACGATAAAGGTCAAGATCATCAAGCTAAATAGACAGCGTAAAAACATCGTTGTCTCCAGGAAAGAAGTAATAGAAGCAGAGCTGGAAAGCCAGAGAATGAAATTAATGTCAATGAAAGTTGGAGATGTGGTTGAAGGCGTAGTCAAGAATGTTACAGATTTTGGGGTCTTTGTCGATGTGGGAGGAGTCGATGGCTTGATCCACATTTCTGATCTTTCCTGGACAAAGGTTGATGATCCATCTTCCATCCTGAAACCGGGGGATCAGGTAAAAGTTAAGGTTTTGGATATAGACCCTGAAAACAACAGGTTATCCCTTGGATACAAACACCTTCAGCCTCATCCATTTGAACAGGTCGCTAAAAAGTATCCCATTGGCTCACTTCATAAAGGTACAGTGAAGAAGATTTTAGATTTCGGTGTCATTGTAGAACTGGAACCAGGGATTGAAGGCCTTGTTCACATTACGGAAATGAGATGGGGTAAGCCCCCAGTACATCCCTCGGAGATGGTAAAAGAGGGTGATAAGGTGGATGTAGTGGTTCTTAACGTAGAAGTAGAGAAGCAAAGAATATCCCTCGGAATGAAGCAGGCAACTCCCGATCCATGGTCTTTGATCGATGAAAAATATGCAGAGGGCACAATTGTAAGAGGTACAATTAGAGATTTTGACAGCCAGGGTGCCTTTATTGAGCTGGAAGATGGTATACAGGGTTACCTACATGTGGGAGACATTTCCTGGACTAAAAAGTATAAGTCGCCGGAAGAGGCATTAAAGAAGGGACAAAAGCTGCGTTTCAAAGTACTTTCAACAGATAAGAGGGGAAGAATGGTAATCCTTTCCCTAAAACACATGAGACCTAATCCATGGGAAGAGATTGAGAAAACGCTTTTACCCGGTACCGACATAAAAGCACCCATTACAGAAATAACTGATCGCGGGATCTATGTCGAAATACAGGGTGCTCTTGAAGGTTTCGTTCCCGCCAATCAACTCTACAGGAAAGGAAACCCTGCTGAACAGTACAAGGTCGGTGAGGAGCTCAATCTCAAGGTGTTTAGAGTTGAGGCGGCTAAGAAAAGGATAACCCTTTCAGAAAGAGAATATTATAGAGCTATTGAAAAAGCAGAAGCCCAGCAGAGACAAGCCGCAGAAAAGCAGGCGGAGGAGGCTACAATTCTAAAATCAGAACCTGTTAGAATTAACCTTGGTGAAATTTTGAGACAGGAATTACAGAAACTTGAAGAGTTGAAAAACATAATGGAAGAACCTGAAGAGTAGTTTCTGAATACTCAACTGGGTTAATTTGAAGTACTTCATAAAAGCTTTTGGTTGTAGACTAAATCAGTATTATGCAGATTATTTCAGTAATGCTGTAGTGTTTAACGGTAATCATATTGTTGAGAACGAATTTGAAGCTGATGTAGTTGCAATTGCAAGTTGTGTAGTGACACATAAAGCAGAGCGGGATATCAGGCATTACGTTTCACATGTGAAAAGGATAAATCCCTTAGCAAAAATAGTCGTTTTCGGGTGTTATCCCAAATATAGGTACCTTGAGGATATCTATGCAGCCGGGGGGTTAAGTGAAGTATTTTCCAGATTGGGACTCGAGGATCCAGGATGTTTGATCAAGCCAATTTTTCGTGTCAGGACAAACATCAGAGTTCAGGAAGGCTGTAACTTCAGGTGTTCGTACTGTATTGTACCTTTTGTCAGAGGCCCATCTAAGTCAAGATCGGAAGAGGAAATAATAAAGGAGATAAAGAATGTTGTAAGTAACGGGGCTGTTGAGATTGTTCTCACAGGAATACAAACAGGTGAATGGGGTAGAGAGTGGGGGAAAAGAATCAGCTATTTGATTAAGAACATCAAGGATCAATTTCCAGAACTGAGAATCAGATTGTCTTCTATTTCACCAATTCATGTCAAAAAGGATGTGATTGAACTGTTAAAAGAAGGGTACGTGTTACCTCATCTTCACCTTCCAATACAACATGGGTCGGAGAAGGTGTTGAAGGAGATGAGAAGGCCTTATAAGCTTGAGTACTATGTTAACCTGGTCAATAACCTGGTAGCCGAAGTAAGAAATATTGCAATTGGTACTGATGTGATCGTTGGTTTCCCCACCGAAACTGAACAGGATTTTGAAGAGTCTTATAATCTCATTAGTGCTCTACCTTTTGCTTATATGCATGTTTTTGAGTTTTCTCCAAGGGAAGGAACTCCTGCTGCAAGACTTTCTTCCTTAAATTCTGAGGTGGTCAGAAAGAGGAAACAAAAACTACTCGATTTAGCGAAAGAAAAGAAAAAACAGTTTCTTTTGAACCAGATCGGAAAAGTAATGGGTGGAGTTGTAGAAACAAGGGAATTGGATTATTATTCCGCAACGGGTGATAATTACGTGAAGATTCACTTGCCTTTAAAGTATAATTTGAAATCTGGTCAGGTTGTAAAAATTAAAGTAGAGAGTTCTTACGATAATTTTGTAACAGGGTTGCTGGCGGAAGCGATTTGAGTTTTATGGGCAGATTTCTCAAAAGGATCGTTTCAAGTTTCTGGTATAAGTGTCAACTTTTACTTTTGCTAATAGTATTTGATGTTCCCCTACATTCCGCTCGGATCTTATTTGACAATACCAAAAATGAAACGGCCGGGAATGCGGATTGGGTTGTGGACCATAATTATCCGTATCCTCTTCCATCAAACCCGATCTCACCCACAGATTGGGATGGTGCTATCTCCTCCTGGGGATATTATCTTTACAGGATGGGACATGACATTTTAACACTTATCCCCAGTTATGGAATCACATATGGGAATCCATCAAACCCTTTTGATCTTTCAAATTTTGATATATTTATAATGCCAGAGCCTCAAAATCCCTTATCCATATCAGAAAGGGACGCGATTTTAAATTTCATTTATAATGGTGGGGGATTCTTCATGGTAGCGGACCATAATAGTTCTGACCGTGATCAGGATGGCTGGGATTCTCCCCGAGTCTTTAATACCGCCTTTGAGAATACCCTTGGAATCCACTTTAATGTAACTGGTGAAAGACCGAACAATTACACAGGGGTATCTACAAACATAAGGATTGATAACAGTAATGGAATATATGAAGGTCCCTTTGGGGTGGTACATTCTTTAGGTTTCTGGGGAGGGACATGCATAACTTTAAGACCTTCTGTGAATTCTCATGTCTTTGGTCTAGTCTGGGTTCCTGGTGCGCAAAAGGACACTGATAGCGTCATGTTTTGTTACGGTTATTATGGTCGCGGTAGATTTGTGGGACTGGGGGATTCTTCACCTTGCGATGATGGGACTGGTGATCCGAGAGATAATCTCTATAACAACTGGTCCCAGTATAGTGATTCCACCTTGATTTTAAACGCTACGCTCTGGCTTATCGGTGAAGATTCGAATATTAGAGAAGAAAAAGGGGAAGGGGGAATTGTGATTATGAGTCTTAGAGCTGCCCGGGATTCAATTTATAGGGGAAATGTGTTCTACGATGTTAATGGCAAAGTCGTGAGAAAGATTCTGCCAGGTTTTTATTTTGTCGTTGTAAACCATAAAAATATTAAGAAAGTCCTGGTGAGGTGAACGATGTTAATTTTTAAAATACTTTTACTCGTTTCTTTTTCAGGTGATGTTGTTGGGAATGGTGGTTCAGGTAGCTATTGGACAGTTTATTTTGATTCTGATACCTTGGACTTGAAACTTACCAGATTTATCGGCGATGCCCAATTTTCCCTTGATATTTGTTTCTATGAGGTTTTTAGAGAGACTGTAGCAAAAGCGGTGATTAATGCAAAAAGGAGGGGGGTAAAAGTCAGGGTTATCACCGATTATGATTACTTTTTCAGACCATATATAGATAGCATGAGGTCTTACGGAATTCCCGTTATTCACGAACAAATGGGTTATAATAGTGAACACATTATGCATAATAAGTTCATTGTGCGAGACTACAGAGATGCGGATACTACTAATGATTATGTATGGACAGGGAGTTATAATGCTTCTGACTACACGAGACTTAATGCGGAGAATGCAATAATTATTAAGGATCATGGTGTAGCAACGGCTTTCTTCTATGAGTTTAATCAGATGTGGGGAGATACAGGTGATATACCAGATACACTAAACTCCAAAACAGGGAGGAGAAAGATCGACGCTTATCCTCAGCATCTATTTATCGTGGGTGGAGATTCTGTCTGGGTTTACTTTTCACCTCAAAATAGGCCCATACAGCACTTAATAAATTTTGTTAATAGTGCTATGGATTCCATTGGGTATCTAATTTATAGTTATACTAGGTTAGATCTTGCGGATACCATGATTGCATCTTTTCAAAGGGGAGTATTTGTTGGCGGTGTACATGATGCATCCGATGCTAACTCACCCTACTCCGTTTTTCCAACCCTAAGAGCGAATGGCCTTTATGTTTTTGTGGACAACCTGCCTTCTAATTATTCTTTGTTACATCACAAATTTATGGTTATTGACAAGAGGGTGGTTGTAACAGGCTCGATGAACTGGTCCACTAACGGGAATGAGTATAATGACGAAAATACCGTCATAGTCAAAAATTCGGAAATAGCAAATCTATACTGGGCTGAATTCAAAAGACGTTATGCAGAAGCGACTGGTATTAATGAGTCAGCAAGTTTTATTAGAAAAGAGGTGGTGTTTTTTAAAGGCAACTTTGTTACTTTAGGTTTTTCTGGCTTTAAAGTTTATGACCTTGAGGGGAGGATCGTTTTTGAGGATAAAGAGGGAAACATATGGTTTGGTAATAATTTAAGTGGACTTCCGGTACATTCGGGGGTCTATTTAATAACAGATCTTAAGGGTAGCGAGCGGGTTTTTGTGGTTAAAATTTTTAATTAACTTCTGTTACAGCATGTCGACGGGATCGACATAAACTGAAAGGTACACATTTTTAGGCAAGGGATAACTTTTAAGAAAATTGAGTTCTTCCGGAAAGTTTTTATCTTTATATTTTAAAAGCAGCCTTACTAAGAAATTGCCAGCCTTTCTACTAATCGGAGAAGGAACTGGTCCGATTATTTCTAAGTATCTGACTGAAAGTCCAGAAATTTTTTCTTTTAATTCCTTTGCAACCTGTGTTATTTTTTCTAGTTCGGGCCCTGCTATTTCAATGATTGTTAAATAAACGAAGGGTGGATATAAAAACTTTTCCCTTTCTTTTAGCTCTGCCTCCGCAAACTCTTCGTAGTTCATTTTTGCTGAGTACGCAACGGCTCGAGAATCAGGATTAAAGGTCTGGATTAATACCTTCCCTCCTTTTCGTATTCTACCTATAATTTGTAACAAGAGTTGAAAAACCTTCTCCTCAGCTCTGAAATCCGGTAAACCTAACCCTACATCGGCATTTATTACCCCCACCAGTCCAAGATTTGGAAAATCAAACCCCTTGCCTACCATCTTTGTTCCTACAAGGAGATTTAGTTTACCAGCGAGAAATTCCTTAAATGTTCCTTCATCTACTCCCTCTCTAATGAAGGCATCAAGGTCAAACCTTTTTACCTCCATATCTGGGAAGTACTTCTTAACTATTTCCTCAACCTTTTGCGTCCCAGTCCCGGAAAACTTTATGTTCGTTGAACCGCAGTTTGGACATGTTTCCGGAATATCGGTGGTAAGGCCACATGTATGGCACTTCAGTTTACTTTCGGTTTTGTGATAAACCAGGTTTACCGAGCAGTTATGACATTTAAGTATGTTTCCGCAATCGATGCAGATAAGGAAAGGGGCGTAACCTCTTCGGTTAAGGAATAGTATTATTTGCTTGTTTTGGTTGACGGTTTTCTGGATTTCATCAAGAAGTTCAAGAGAGAAAAGGAGCTGAGTTTTTCTCTTTCTCATATCTATGATTTGAACTTTAGGGACACTGTAATGTGGTACTCTTTCAGTGAGTGTTAGATAAAGGTATTCACCTTTTTTCGCAAGATAATAAGATTCCAAGGACGGGCTACCACTCCCGAGAAGTACCCTTATGTTTTGCAATTCGGCGAGTTTTATAGCAACATCTCTTGCATGATAGGACGGAGTTCCTTCTATCTCCTTATACGATGAGTCGTGTTCCTCATCAATTATTATAATACCCGGGTCTTTTATTGGTAGAAAGAGGGCTGATCTTGGTCCAATTAATATTTTTCTCTCTCCTTTTCTTACGGCTCTGAAAACCCATCGCCTTTCTGTGTCTCCGAGTCTGGAATGGTAGAAAACAACATTCTGGTGAAAAATTTGACTAAAGTAGTTAAATATTTGTGGAGTTAAGGCGATCTCAGGTACAAGTACGATTGCAGATTTTCCTTGCTGCAAGTATTTTTCAATTATCCATGTGTAAACTCTCGTTTTTCCGCTGCCAGTTACCCCGTGAAGGAGGCTAACAGGTCTTTGATCGGAGAAAAATTTTTCTATTACAATTTTTTGCTGTGTTGTAGGTTCTTTTGGAATGTCGACTGGATATGGTGTGTATAAGTTAAGTTCACGGTATTTTTTGATTTTAACATTGTTTTCTAAAACTACTATACCCTCCCTCTCAAGCTCTTCCAGGATTCTCCGAACGCCAGATCCGAATACTTTCTGGAGTTGCCTTAGCGAAGCCTTATGTGGTTTTTTTTCGAAAAGATATTTAATTACAGGATTATCTAATGGTAAAGTGGATGCATTTTTTAGTTTATAAATGTATTTGCCCCGTTCAACGAGGCCAGGTGGGAAGAATAACTGGATTACTTCTGAAAGATTCGATATGTAATACCTACTCATCCACAAAGCGAGTTTCAGATGATTTTCGGTTGTAGAAAAATCATCGTCTAAAATGGATTCAATATCTTTAATTTTTGATTTTTCAATTGGTGCTTCGTTAATTATCTCAAACACTACACCCTTTGACCTTGTCCGCTGGAAAGGAACGACAACTATTACACCGGGTCTTACCTTGTCAATAAGACCTGGAGGAACTCTGTATGTGAAATAGTCGAGGCCGGACTTTGGGATAATAACATTTGCGTAAATTTCAGAATTCATATATGAAATCTGCGCCAATCTGAAATCTTTGTTCTTGGTTCCTCTCAGCAAAGATACCAAAGTTTCGTCTCAGTTTATATCTAACTCTAAAAAGGTCTTTGGTTATATCGAAGAGATCATGGGAGTACCAGAAGTAAAGCCTTGGGGTAACATAAATGCCAACCGTTAAGTAAGAAGAGGATGCGTCAGGTCCACTTTCTAGTCTAAATTCATGAAGTTTTAGGGTTCTTCTAATGGATTGGGATAGCATTGTCGTAGCTAAACTTAAGGCGCGTGTTTTGAGCTCTTGAAATTCACTCTCAGTAACTCCCACAGTATCTCCATAAAGCCTTCCAGTGGTCAAGAGATATAATAAATTAAGTTCATCCAGTGGTGGCTCCGATGAGAGTTTTACCCTTAGACTCTGAAGAGTCCCTGATGCACTCAAATATATATTAAAGGTATCCATTTGAGTTTTTGCTACTAATGAAATTTCAGGTTCCATCCTTTGGGATGCAGTAAAGTTTATATATCCATGCTGTATTTCAAAAATCCTGTCAAGGTATAAGAAATAACCTCTAATAGCTTCAACTGATCCGTCCAGGAAATATCTCCCTTCCGTCATCTGGAACATTAATTTACCTTTGAATTCGACTTCTGTGAATTCGTTAACAAGGAAGGTGTTACCCTCTGAAGTGATGTTTATAAGCAAATTTAAATTTTGTGGGGGAGGTGCTGTTCTTGGTGATGATGCTGCTGGTCTTAGTGCTTGAAAAATAGTGGCATCTTTGACGAAAAAGTCCCCTCTTATGTTTATAAACTTATCTTTAAGCTCAATATTTATATTACCATCTCCATTTGCGAAGATGTTAGGCACGGGGTATATGGAGACATTAGAAGCTTCCAAATTAATGTTTATACTTCTTGATGGAGAGAAAAGGCTTTTCCCATACCCCTTTATGTTAACTTTCCCTCGGTCTGCCTGTGCTGAGCCTCTAACAATTTTGAATTCGTCATTGGTAAATTCAAGGTCAATCTCTCCGTTTGTAACTTCAAGATTCATTGGAGAATAAATGCCTGCAAAATCCCTTATCTGTATGAATCCGGTAAGAAGAGGGTTAGAAAGGTCTTTGCCTGAAATCAGGATTTCTCCCATAGTAGTTGCTCGAGTTGCCACGAATTGACCATTGGTAAGAGTTGCAAGGAGAGAAGAAGGCAGTTCCACGAGTTTTACTTTTAGAAAGAACGGGTAATCCTTAGAAGTTGTGAATCTGAAAGGTTTCAACGACAAATTTGCGGGGATAAAACCTTCTAATGAAAGGTTCGTTTCATGATTTACCACGCTCAAGGAATCCAGATAAATCCCATCTTCTTCTATCCTTAAAATAGAAGTAATTTCGCCGTTTTCAAAAAATCTGTAATTTATTTTGGATGCATGTAATGAGGCCCAGGCCTTTGGTGAATCGAGATTACCATTAACAAGTAAATTACCAGACACAATGCCTGAAAACTTATTCAGGTCCTTTATGGCTAACTCACTGAAATCACAGGATGCGTAAATAGCTTCTCCATTTATATCCAGGTTTCCTTTTAAGGAAACCGGCGAGTTGTTGATAAACAGAAGGGCACTGTCAAGAATTGCTATCCTGTTGCCAAATGTCCAGTTAATATTTACAGGGTCTATAATTTTTAAGCTATCTCCATTAAATTTTCCATTTAAGTCAACAATGCTAATGTTTACACCGTTTTCTTCCAAGAGGAAGTTTACCATCGATTTTAGAGATACTTGTCCCCCTTTGCCATAGATTTCAGCAGAAAAGTGCTTTAGAGAATCCGCATGCAAATCAACATTTAACATGTCTACCTTTGTTTTTCCATAGGTCAATCTATAACCGTTTACATTTAAAGAGTCTTCTAAATCTTTAGATTTAAGGTCGACATAAAGTTTCTCTAATTCAAGAGCGAAGAGTTTAATATTCAAGGCTTCAACGGATATTCTGCCGTTTCTGTATTTATTACTTAAGACATAATCTACCCTGACCGTTGCGTTTCCTTCAACATCTTTGTTTAGGTCTTCAAGGGACAGTTGGCCGTTGACCCTTAAAGAAATTTTTTTACCATCACCCCTAATTTCTCCTAATAGACTTGTACCGGAAGAAATTAGAAGGGGGATGTTTATAATAAAAATACCTCTGCTGTAGGTAAAATTCCCCTTAAGCCTAAAGGGGGAACTGTGTGCATAGTATAGATTGTCAGAGAGTATGTCTCCAGAAATATTGTCTTTTGTAATGTCCAACTTTGAATAGATTGTCCCTTTAAATCCGATCTCGTTCAGAACAATTTCTGCATTTTTTATGACGAACCTCTTATCTTTGGGGTAGAATAGAGCCTTGATTTTTATGGTGTTTTTCCTGAATGATGCGTTGTTTAAATCCAAAGCTACGGAATCAGGTGCGTAGTTTTTAAACGAACCATCTAACCTGCTTATTTCGTAATTTTTGTAGCTTATGGTTTCGCAGCTCAAGGGTCCCGCTTTGGATTTGATGTAATAGGTTCCTGTTATATTTCGCAAAGATAAGTCTTCAATTTTGCAATATTCTGCGTATAAATAAATTGAGTCCCTCGGAGAAATAACACCCTTAACTCCGCTCAGAATGAAGTTATCATCGGAGATTTCTAAACTATTTATTTTTAGAGAATTTTTACGAATCATTATATCTGCATAGATATAGGGATTGTATTCTTTGAAATGCAATTTGTTTATATAAGCCCTCAATCTATAAATTGA
>JBDRYG010000037.1:0-16453 GCA_039803305.1 Caldifarciminota bacterium | reverse complement strand
GTGAAGGTGAAAAAGTATCCTACAAAACTAACTGCGAAGAGAACACGGACATACAGTTTATTTTTAAAAACCTGGAAGCCGCCTTTATGGTCTTTACCGCATCTATATCTACCATAAGAGCGTATGCGGAAAACAGGGTTTCCGTTAAAGGTGACATTGGTGATGTGATGTATATTATGCGAATTTTAGATCGTGTTCAGGTGTATCTCTTCCCTCGCTTTATAGCGGAAAGGGTTGTGAAGCGTTATCCAGTAATAACCCCTTTTAAGCTTTTAAAGAATAGATTAAGACTTATATTGTCTCTTTTCTTTTGTTAAAAGGGAGGTTTAGTTCATGTCATACAGGGAAGAGATAAGGTCATGGAAAAAGGGAGTAGTGGGGTATATAGAGGAGGTGCCAGGAGGCAGGCTACAGGCAGTGTCATTTAGTAGAGGCTTTCTTGGTTTTTATGACCCTTCCACAGACCAGACCTTTACCACCGATGGCAAGATTTTAAGAGGAAATGTGTTAAAAACGCTCTTTTACGAGGAGCTTAAAGAGGATTTAGAGTAACTTGCTTAAGTGACTATTGAATTAAACGTCTTTATGCGTTATTATATAAAACCGTGCGTTTAAGGCTTTTAATCACTCCTGAAAAAGGAAGATTAAAAGTTCCAATCCATTACAATCACCTTTTACAGGGCTTTATATATCGTCATATTGAGGAACCCATTGCGGATTGGCTTCACAGCAAAGGTTTTAGTTATCATTCAAGAAATTTTAAGCTTTTCACCTTCTCGTGGTTATTCGGGGAAAAGAGGCTCTTAAGACAGGCATTTGAATTTAAGGACAATATTTCTTTTTACTTCTCCACGCCAGTTGAGGAAATTCTGGACTCTTTTGTCAAAAAGCTTCTTAAGGCTGAGTATGTTGAACTTGCTAACTCAAAATGCTACATTGAGAAAGTTGAGGTCGAGCCCTTAAGGAGCCTCTCGTCTTATCTTTATATCAGAATGTTATCTCCTGTCACTGTCTATTCCACATTCTTGCAAGGGGACAAGAAAAAAACCTACTATTACAATCCCAATGAAAAGGATTTTGAGAGGCTTGTTCTGGAAAATATCAGGAAAAAGGTTATGGCATATTACGGCGAAGGCGAATATCCAAGCCTTGATGGTGCTTACTTCAAGCCTGTTGATGTGAATGAAAGCAACTTTCATATAATTAAATTTAAAGGGTTTGTTATAAAGGGGTGGTCCGGAATTTACAGGCTTCACCTGCCCGAGCCTTATCTTTCCATGGCTTATGATGCAGGCCTTGGGAGTAAAAACTCCCAGGGATTTGGGATGTGGGAGGTCTTGAAAGAGGTAAATGTCAAAAAATAAATCTTATTGCGTTTATTAATGTTGAAAGTTTTTAAAATTTTTCAGAGCGGGAGTAAGGAGAATGGCGAGGACAGTGGATACAAAGGGTGAAAGGTTAAGGATAGCCCTCGGTGCCCTTTTTCATGATATAGGGAAGGTAGTTCAGAGGGCAGACAGTAATCCAAACACAAAGACTCACCAGGAGTTTGGTGAAGAGTGGATTATTAATAACATCAAACCTCTTGACCTGGCAAAGGAGATAGCAGTTTATGCCAGATATCACCATACAGGGACCCACAGGTTGGAACTTGATGCGTCAAGATTAGGGAGGAACGATCTGAGGCTTGTTGCCTTAAGTGATAACCTTTCTGCTGGTGAGAGGGGTTCATTAGAAAAAGACACAACTTTTAACCCAGCACAACCTCTTAAGTCTATCTTTTCCTCTTTGGATCCTGGTTATAGAGGCATTGACAAAAGTGGCAATGGCACGGTTTATGAAGTTCCATCTGTTTACTGGCCCCTAAAACCGCTAACTGACGGTGTTATTTTCCCGGAGAAAGAAATATCTCTTACGAAAAATGATTACGAAAAAATTCTTAAGGGAATTGAGAGATCTCTGGCAAAAATTGGAAATCTGGACCCTGATATCGTTCTCTCGGTTATGGAAAATTTCCTCACTTTCGTGCCCTCTTACACTATTTCGGAGGGTACTGATATTTCTCTCTATGACCATTTGAAGACCACATGTGCAATTGCTCTTGCGAACTATAACTTTTTGCTTGATAAATATCCTGACCAAGATTTTTCCAGCCTTAGTCCCGATGAGATACTAAACACCGATGAAAACCGATATCTGCTCCTGATTGTTGATATATCTGGTATCCAGGATTTTATATACACTGTTTCCTCGAGGGGTGCACTTAAGCTTTTGAGGGCAAAGTCCTTCTATCTTGAAGCTTTGCTTGCCTTCGTGGCGAAAAAACTCATTCGTTCACTTAATCTTTACGACACAAACGTAATTTTCCTTGGGGGTGGTAATGTTACCCTCTTAGTTCAAAATACCGAGAGTGCAAAGAAAACATTAGAAAACTTAATAAATCAAATTAACGAGGATCTCTGGAGGGACTTCGGTGGTAAAATTTATCTAAACTACTACTATACCGCATTTAATGGCAAGACCATCTCGGGGAGAGAGATAGAGAACATAGCGGATGTGATCCAGAAAGTACAAAGCGGGTTGTCCCGCGAGAAGCTCAGAAAATTTTCAGATCGTAATATGGGGGATATTTTTAAACCTATAGATTCGTCCGGGTTTTACGAATGCGAGGTATGTGGCGCTGACATCACGAAGGAGGAGTTTGAAAAATCCCGTAGATGTCGTATTTGTGACAGGTTGACAGAAGTTGGGCGAAGTGTCATCAAAAGCAGGTATATAGTCTACAATCCCGGATATAATGTTGACTTTAAAAATTTCGTTGAATTCACCCTCTACGGTTCGGAAAGGGTTTACCTGGCAAACGAAAAGCCAAAAGGCGAATTTGTATGGGTCATAAATCCTACGGAAGAGGAGCTTACCCATGGGACACCGATTTATCTTGGAAACTACCCAGGTGAAGGCAAAGTCTTTGAAGCAGAGGAGTCTGAAAGAGAGGAAAAGGTGATTAAATATATTGGAAGGGAGCTTGTAGGAGCTTTAAGAATGGATGTGGACAATCTCGGGCTTATATTCGCTAAGGGGTTTTCAAGAGACAAAGTCTCGCTTTCCAGGCTCAGCACTCTGTCTCGATTTTTGAATCTCTTCTTCAAAAAATACATTAACATTATTGCAGAGAGAACGAGCTTATCCTCTGATTTTCAATCGTTCTCAATATCACCATCAGTCCCGATTAAATCAAGAGAAGTTGTGATTGTCTACGCAGGGGGTGATGATCTTTTTATTTTAGGTGCCTGGAACGATCTTATAGAACTCGCCTTTGATATAAGAAATGCTTTCCGGAGATTTGTGGGCGGTGACCATGTGACCCTCTCGGGAGGCTTAGCCTTTGGCCACACAAAGTTCCCTGTGAGGATGCTGGCGAAATACGCAGGGGAGGCTGAGGATGAAGCTAAGAATGTTAGTAGTGACAAAAATGGTCTTTCACTGTTTAATGTGGTGATGAACTGGAGTGACTGGAATATGTTGCTTGAAAAGTTCCTGATTCCTCTCGTAAATGAATACTTCTCTTACGATCCGAAGGAGTTGAGGTTCGTTGCAGTAGAAGTCGATGGGAAGTTTTTCCCTCGCAGGGGAATTTATAAACTTCTTGAGATTTCAAAACAGGCTGGTAAGGGTTTAAGTATAAAACCTTTTGTTTCGTTAGCGTATTTCATAGGCCGTAATAGAGACCTATTTAAGGGCAAAAAATTTATCCTTGGTCTTCTTGACCTAAAAAACTATAATCTTTTGAAGAATATTAAGCCAGCCCTTATGTGGGTGGATTATTTGTTAAGGTAAAAGGAGGTAAGGCAAATGAATGGACAGCAAATGTCCAGGGGACAGCAGGGACCAGGAAAAAATCAGGAACAACCTCAAAGCTGTGTGGACCTTAAGAGGTTGTTAGCATCGGTTAAAAATATGAAAGAGCTCTTCAAAGATCCGGAAAGATTAAATGAGCTAATATCTAAGATTGATAGGTTTACATCGGATATAAACAGGGATGTAGCAACCAGTCAGATAAGAAAGTTTTATGAAAGGGTCAGGAAACTTGAGCAGGAAGTTAGGCAAGCTGAGACAAGGGATTCCGCTGAGATAAGAAGGAGGTTAATAATGCTTAAACCTTTACTTGCTTACGCCGTTGGGAGGAATAAGAAAATAAGTTGTCTTGTTGAGGTTATCTTCATTGCTATAGATCGCACTAAGGATGAAGAGGATTTCAGAAGTTTTGTGGAGTTTTTTCAAGCAATAGTAGCTTATCACAGGTTCCATGGTGGAAAATAAAGGAGTGGGTGAAATGGAGAGGCGTCTATTTGGTAAGTTGCAAATAAAGGGATTAGTTAAAGCCCTGACGGGCCTTCACATCGGAGGTTCAAAAGAGACACTCGAAATTGGAGGGATTGATTCCCCAGTCATAAAACATCCTCTTACCGATGAGCCATACATTCCTGGTAGCTCGTTAAAGGGCAAGGTAAGATCCTTACTTGAACTAAATTTTGAAGCAAGAAATTTATGTGAAATTGGCCCAACGAGGCAGAAAAAGGATTCACCAATGTATATGCATGTTTGCGAAAACTGGGAAAAGGCTTCTAAGTGTCCGGTATGCAGGGTTTTTGGCTCATCGGGTGCTGGAAGCAATTTTCCGGCGCGGATCAGGGTTAGAGACTGCCATCTTACTTCTTTATGGTCTAAAAATATTTTGGGGAATCTTGAGTATAAGGTTGAGAATGCAATTGATCGTATTACTTCTGCCGCAGATCCTCGAACTGTCGAGAGGGTTCCTGCAGGTGCAGAGTTTGAATTTGAGATAATTTACAATGTTGAAAATCTGGACGATTTGAAAGATGATATAATTAATCTCCTCACTGGATTGGAGCTTCTTGAAGACGATTATTTGGGTGGTCAAGGCTCAAGGGGCTCGGGGAAAGTGCAATTCTTCGTATATAATGTTACAGCAAAAAATCTAAAATATTATTTTGGACAGGGTGAAGCAAAGGAGGTACTCAAAGTTAATTGGAATCCAGAAAAACCAGTGGAATCCCAGGACAATAAAGATTTAAAGAGCATAGGGGATCTGAAGGGCGTTTTAATGAGGGAAATGGATAACCTGAAGGAGTTCTTCAAAGAAGAGCTTTAAGGGGAGGATTCATGTGAGGAAAAAATTCCACACTTTCAGGCTGTATTTTAGAGGTCCTCTTCATGTGGGAGCCTATGGAGTTGACAAGGAAGAGGTTTTAAGGCATGTTCCTTCCGATGTATTGTACGGTGCGCTATACAACATATCCCTTCTCGTTAATAGCAAGTTGAAGTCCGCAATTGAGGAGGGTGAGGTCAGAATTTCATCAGCCTTCCCGTTTCACGAGGATAGTGGAAAGGTAACCTATTTCCTCCCAAAGCCTAAGCTTGGGTTCAGTGAATTAATGAATGTCATGCCTTATGACGAAGCAAAAAAGTTCAAAAAATCTGCTTTCATTTCCCTCGATTCTATAAGAGTGCTTATGACTAATAACTCGGACTTTGACTTGTTAAGAGATACAATTCGCAGTGATTTTTATAGGTTGAAGGAGATTTTTGAGGAATCCATCATGCCGATGGTATCCATTGACAGAGTTACTTCTGACGCTAATTATTTCATGTTTGGGGGAGTCAGGTTTTTTAAAGGGGGACTCTACTTTTTAGCAGAAGGGGCAAATGAAGAGATCTTCAAAAATCTGGAAGCAGTCCTGAGGATCCTTGGTGAGGAAGGTCTTGGTGGCAAAAAGACCGATGGGTACGGCATTTTTGATTTTATAGAGGACTCAGTTGAATTAGAAATACCTGAAAAGCCACAGAAATATTGGCTTCTCTCTCTTGCTTATCCCTCTGAAGAGGACATGAAGGTGTTAAGCTTAAAGGATTCCTATTATGAGCTTACCTTGAGGCGTGGTTGGTCTCAGTTAAATACTGGTATCACATTTAGAAGAAAATCTGTCTGGTTAATTAAGGAGGGGTCGGTTTTAAATGCACCAGTTAGAGGCACTAAGGTGGATGTTGTCCCAGATGTTCTAAAGGGTGAATTGGAACACGAGGTGTACAAATTTGGGTATGCTTTTTTAATACCATGGGGTGAATCATGAGCTTAGAAAAAAGAACTTATACTATTGAAACTTTAACACCCGTTCATGTAGGCTCAGGTGAGAAAAAGCCAAGGTTTCTGCTGGCTCAAGATGAAGGTCTTTTTTTAGTATTGGATTTAAATAAGCTAACTGAAGTTATCTACAAACGAGCCGGAGATACGGGAATACATCAGTTTTCTTCTATATTGATGGGTGAGTCCAGATTAGATGGTAGAGCTCTTCTTTCTCAAATGATAAAAGACCCGACACAGCTTAAAAAGATTCTTCAAGATGCGAGCGAGTATACACTAAAGCGTGGCGAAAGTTTGGAAAAGAACATACCCGCAGAGATCATTACTCATATCAGAATGCCATCGGGTGAGCCTTATATTCCTGGTTCCACCATAAAAGGGGCTTTTCGGACAGCTCTTGCTTACATCATGCTAAAGAGACTAAAGGATCAAGATCCTAATAGATTTATTGTGAAAATAGTGAAGAAGATTGAAAATGATCTAAAAAACTTGGGGAATACTCAGGCACGCTCCTTAGAGAGAATAGCTACCCGTTTTGCTTCGTGGCTTGAGGGTATGTTGTTTAGAAATGCCTCACTAATACATACCGAATCTATAGATGGGGATAAATCAAGATTAAACGACGATATTTTAAGGGTTCTCAGGATTTCAGATACTAAAGTGCTTCCTAAAGATGTTTGCATCCTTGAGATGGTTGGAGTCATCCAAAACAAAAGATTCACTGGCATAGACATTTGTGTAGAGACTATTCCAGTGGGTTCTAAACTTGATTTTTCAATGACAATTGATTGGGGGCTATTTGAAAGATTTAAGCGTTCTGCGGGGGATAAGACCTTTATAAACATTGTGGAGGAGTTTTTAAAGGATCCGTTGAAGTATGTGGACGAATTCTCAAAGGATATTCTTGAGCACGAAAATGAACTTATTCGCTTGATAATTAGCAGCGATAAGTCTATCTACTCTGATTTGAGGGCAAAATCTAACATTCTTCATCTGGGGTATGGGGGAACATTTTTAACTAAAACGATAACTCTATTACTGGGCGAGGGTCTAAGAGCGGAAATTTTGAATTTGTTCAAAAAGAGGAGGAAAACCGGTAAAGGTCCTGTACCCAGCAGTAGAAGGCTTTTAAAAAACGAAATACCTATGGGGTGGGTCAGGTTAGAGTGGGTAAATTAGGGGACTTAACTAAAGGAGGTAAGCTTATGAAACTTTTAGTTGGGACCTTAGGAGATTTAGGGCTTTATAGAGAGGCAGAGTACACATATTCAGAAAAGATAGCAAAGGCTAAAGGATCACTTTTTGCACTCTGTAAAATCCTGAACCCTCACCATGTAATCCTTCTTATTCCTGATAGTCTCGTGGTAAATATAGGAGAAGGGACTATGTCCTGGTCATCCTATTCTGATTTAACCTCTTTTCTCAAAAGTAGATACGAGGGTACACTTAGGGAAGATCCTCTCTTTCTCAAAGATTTCAGCGGAAACCTTTACCTGTGGGCAATGCCATCGGTGGGAGAATTTAAGTCACAGAAGACAGGGTTAACTGGGAGTTTCAAGGGAAATCTCATGGATTACTACTACAAACTGTTTTTCAAAGCGGCAGATTTTCTGATAGAGCATGTAATAAAGAACGACTCTGTTGAGGAATTAGAGGTTTACATTGATATCTCCCTTGGTCTCAACTACACAAACCTATTAACTTTTAGAGTTTTTAGAGAACTGATAAGGTACCTGACCCTGCGGTGTCCTGCATCTTTGTTTGTTTTAAATGCAGACCCGGTTGTAACTGGCGTGATACCCTCAAACATAGATTTTCACCATGTTTTTGATGGTGAGAAGATAAGTACCTCATTTAATTTCGAAAATGTAGTTCCAGATTACAATAATCCATTCCCTACGAGGGTTTATGATTCGCAGGATATTGAGCTTTCCAGGGAGAACTCCAATCGTTTTAAGTCCTGGAGAAGTTATCATGGTCGTGATATAAAGGACTTATACATCCTTGATGTGCTATGCTTCTTATCCAGCATAAAGAACTCTATACCACTCGGCATTTTCCACTTCTTCCCATCAACTGATGATATCCATAACCTTCTTGAGGATTCTATAAATTGGTTCATGAGCAATGTGAGGATCGAAAGTGTAAGTGAATCAAAGGTGCAAGTAAGGAGGGCACTTTGTCTAAGTCCCTATTTCAGAGCGTTTTGCCTTTCTTACTTCATTTCCGAGATTTTTCAGAAATTAGGTATTATAAAATCATCGGAGGTCAGCTTTGAGTGCATTTCAAATATTGCCGATCTTTTGTACGGAAGATTAAAGATTTTTAGGGACAGAATCAAGGAGGAGATAAGTAACCTTTCCCGAAAATGTAAAAAAGAGGAATATGTGGAGTGGAAACCATTTCAGCTTGCTGGTTCCGGTTTAACAAAAGATTCGAACACCGAGCGGAATTTCTTTGCTCATGCAGGGATTGCTCAAAATGTCGTTGAGCTTAAGGCGATTTCAGGAAACTTTGAAGAAGAAGGAAGTACTTCCATAGATTCGTCAAGTTCTGTGGATGCTTTTAAAAAAGCATTTCATGTGAGATACCGCAAAGAATGTGAAAAAGATGTGATTAATATGCTCATCTCAAACCTATGAAATTTCTGTTTTGCTTAATAAATCAAGGAAATTTTAGATCGACGAACAAGTTCGCAATGCGAATTGTGTTGATAGAAGGGGAGTTGAGAATTTTTATTTACTAATTTCAAGAATGAAATGTTTTAAAAGTGTCCAAAAGGGTGGGGGATCGACGAACAAGTTCGCAACACGAACACTATTGACAGAACTAAGTTAGCGATGTATACTAAATAAAGTGTAAAGATCTTTGACAGTAAAGTGGAAAATCGGAGATTTAGTAAAATCAATACCTTTACGGGTCCGGAGCCTACCTAAAAGGAATGGGAACACCTGTGGTAGTATCGTCAAGATATACCGTGCTATACTCCCCGTACGGAGCCTACCTAAAAGGAATGGGAACGATATCTTTACCTATCACAAGCACACCCTGGTTAGGCCGGCCATATAGTCCGGAGCCTACCTAAAAGGAATGGGAACCCACATCTATTACTTCTCCTTCAAATGTTTCGAATTCGCCATACCCGTCCGGAGCCTACCTAAAAGGAATGGGAACCCTGGAGTATCTACTACACACTCAGGGAAGTGGCGGATAAACTCGTCCGGAGCCTACCTAAAAGGAATGGGAACTTTTCTTTTTTCTCCCACCACACACGTGGTAGGAATTCACTAAAGTCCGGAGCCTACCTAAAAGGAATGGGAACGCATCGAGAATGCTCCGGAGGATAATATATCCTCCGGGCATCCTAGTCCGGAGCCTACCTAAAAGGAATGGGAACTGCTTAAGTCAGAGTAGGCGTTTAGCGCTCCTCTTTCAAAATGCAGTCCGGAGCCTACCTAAAAGGAATGGGAACTTGATTTCTTCCTCCGTAAGAATTTTCCCCTCAGGCAGACGCCCGTCGGAGCCTACCTAAAAGGAATGGGAACGTTCGTATTTCTTAACGATCTTTGTGTATTCCAAGTTGGAGAAGTCCGGAGCCTACCTAAAAGGAATGGGAACTTAGTGATTGTTTTATTTCAAATCATCTCTTCTTACTTTTTCATAAGCTTATCCTTAAGTGAGAATAAAAACCCATTTGTCGTGTTACTCAGGGAGACGGAATCTTCGTTGGGGCTTTATTTGAGGCTGGACTTTAAAGTAACTTTGTAGTAGATCTAATCCTAAGACTTAAAAGTTTTGAGCTTGCCTTAAAATATCTCAGATCTTTCCTAAACTTCTTCGGTGTTCGTGCTTTGTGTGCTAAAGAAGTAGCTGGTTCTGGGCTTTAGTTCTTAATAAGGAAAGTCTGGACCAATGTCAAAAATTCACCTTTTAAGCCGTTAATAATAAAGAAGCGTTAAGGAGGACTATAATGAGGAAAGACGAGATTGTGGACTTAACAAGCATTGTAAAAAATAAAAAACTTGATACAAGATTCCGTGTTTTTTCTTCCGACGGAAAGATTATTCAATTCCCGATTGAAAGTAAAAATCAATTGCCCAATCAAGGTATGGACGGAGTAACTTCAAAGGTGGAAAACCCTTGTGATAATCTCTCAACGCCCAGTATTCAGGGGTCCTTACACAACGCACAGGAGGTTAATGTAGAGTTATCCATTAATTGGCGAAAAGTTTTGAAGGTAATTTTAACCATTGTATATTGGGTTCTCATGTTTTTCATAGTAATGATGGCGCCACCCAGGGATTATTGGTGGTCTGATTGGGACTAAACTATGAAAGCATCAGTCTATGTGGTGTCTGATGGTGACTTAAGGCGAAAGGGCAACACCCTTGGCTTTAAACATACTTCAGGACGCTTTATCTATGTTCCCATTGAAACTGTAAAGGATGTGTTTGTTTTTGGCGAGACAACCATTACCAAGAAACTGATTGCATTTCTTGCCAAGAAAGGTGTGCCCGTTCACTTTTTTACCGATAGAGACCTGTATCTTGGCACATTTTATCCTGTTGAGAGTATTCTCTCAGGAAAGACTACTTTAAAGCAGGCAGAGCATTATTTGGATTATGAAAAGAGACTTGCCCTTGCAAGAAAATTTGTTATTGGTGCCACTTTGAATATACTGGTGGTTTTGAAATACTATCTAAGGCAGGGTAAAGATGTGCATAACACCATAAACTACATAGACAGGCTTTTCCCGAGGATTTCTTCTACGGCAAGTGTGGAGGAACTTCTTGCTTTGGAAGGGAACATTAGGGATGCCTATTATAATTCTTTTGACTATATAATTCAAAACCCTGATTTCAGGTTTGAATACAGGAGCAAACATCCACCAAGGAATGAGCTAAATGCCCTCATAAGTTTTGGAAACGCTTTATTGTACTGCGCCATATTAACAGAGATTTATTTTACTCATTTGGATCCAAGGATTGGTTATCTCCACAGCACTAACGAGAGAAAATTCACTTTGAATTTGGATGTTGCGGAGATTTTTAAACCAATCCTTGTGGATAGGGTCATATTCAGCCTTATAAACAAGGGGATGCTCAAGAAGAATCAGTTTGGTAAAGAAGGTCCAGGCGTTTACTTAAACGATGAGGGTCGGAGAGTGTTTTTAGACGAATGGGACAAAAGACTCAAAGAAGTAGTTTTAAACCCAAATAGTGGCGAGGCAAGTACATATAGGATGATTTTGAGAAAAGAGCTTTATAAGATTGAAAGGCATATCTTAGACGAGGCTGAATATGAACCTTATGTTTCTAGGTGGTAAAGATGCTGGTGGTCCTCGTTTATGATGTGGATGCCAAGCGAATACCAAAGGTTTTAAAGGTTGGGAGGAGATATCTCCATTGGGTACAAAACTCGGTTTTTGAGGGGTATATTAGTGAGTCCCAATTAAAGGACCTTATAAGGGAGTTAAAAAAGGTGCTTGATTTGTCTTATGATGCCATAGTGATTTATCGGTTTGAAGGGTGTAAAGTTTCGAGGCAAAATCTTGGTGTTCAGAAAAGCTCGGCTCCGTATTTTTTGTAATCCTAAAAGTGTTGTTTTTCAATTTATTATGCCTTATATTAAATGTATGACTCACCTTGTCAATATCTTGTTGGTGAATTAACCAAGGATGAGCATATAAAAGAATGGATTTTAGCATGTGTTTGCAGGTTATCTGACCTTTTGGGACTGGAAGGTATTTACAAAATTAGTCTTGGTACCGAAAGCGGCAGGAAGAGCAGACCGGCAGTTATAGAGCGAACACCCAAGGGGATGAAAGTGTACTTTTTGACAACCCAGGGATCTGGGAAAGGGATAGATCTTCACTTGTGTTATTACTATGACCAATGTTGTCCGGGAGGATGGAGATGTTTTGATGACAAGAAAAAGAGTTATATCTTGCGAAAGAGGTGTTTTGAATTGGTCGAGGAGTGGTTTGAAAAATACTTCACTAAGTGTGGGGTATGCTTTTTCTTCAAATTTCCTTAAAGGCGTGAGCCATGGAAAACTATAAAGATGTCTTATTAAAGGGTATTTGTTTTAGCTTGCAAGATCATGAGAGGGGTGTACTTAAGGTAATCGCAAGAAATATAATAAACAGTCAGAAATTGAATTGGTTCTTAGCTAAGTACTATCAGGAAAGCGGTGAGCAGATAGTGGAAGATTTTTTGAATGATTTTTTGTTGAGCCTTCAACCTAAGAGTGAGGTGATAAAGAGTCGGGACTATATTTCAGCCAGTTATGTTTATGAGAGTATGAAGAACTTTGCTATTTCTCTTATGAGGAAGGCTTTGAAAGACGCGGTTTTTAGGGGAAATGCCCTTGAACTGGCAGAAGATAGTGATGAAGAAGAAAAGTTGGGCGATATTTGTTTTGTCTCGGAGCCCGAGTTTTTAGATTACATAAAAATAGAGGGCGTTCTCAGAGTTATCCAAAAAAGGTGGTCATTGAAAAAGAAGGTTGTGCTTTGCTTTAATCTTGATGCTGAGAAGTATGGTAAATTGAAGGATTCACAGAGAATGACGACGAACGCTGTTTACAAAATGTGGGAGAGAATAAAGAATGAGCTTAAAGAACTGTGTAAGGGGTACATTACTGTGGAAGAGGCGCAATATCTTACGCAGAAAATAATGTCAGAAATTTGCGAAAATTTGCGTTAGTATATATATCGGGGGAGAGATGAAAAAGGATAGGTTACCGGCTTGGATATGGAATCTGGAGGAGGAGCTTTACAGGACTTATGAAAGTCTTTTGAAGGAGGGCAAACAAACACCAGCGGAAGCCGATGTAAAAACCTCTCCCGAGATAGGTGATTTAAGAATTTTTCTAATTGACCCTCCTATTTATCTTGTTATTGCAGAGTATTTAGAAGATGAATTGTACATGTGTATACCATTAACCGAATTTTGGTTTTTGGCTAAAACTTCGCGAATTCCGCCCAAAATTGTTTTAAAAAGGTACAAGATCGTCCTTTCACCGCTACCTTTCCGCACTTATTTCACAAGGAGAGTTCTTTACACATATACCAAAAAATTAGCCTCATTAAACAATGAGTATATATCCCAGATAGTCAAATATGTTGACGGTGTTAACTATAAAGTTGGGGGTATAAGGCAAAAATTTATGGAGTCGGAGATTAGAAGGCTTGGTCCACATGTAATTGGTAATATAATGGAATATTTAAATCAGCTTGAAGAGGAGGAAGAGCCTTACATCTTGTTGCCCGATGTGGCTCTGGATAGAAGTTATGCCCTTGCAAGTACTACCAATGCGTTTAAGGGGAAAAACTGGCTTGGGGTTTATGAAGATGACATACTTTACATTTATTTACCAGAAGAGTTAGTAGGTAAGAAGATCAGGATAACCTTTTTTGGTCAGGTAGTCTATGAAGGTGAGTTAAAAGCTCACCTTTTGAAGATCAAGGTCAAAGACAGGTCGCAGCTTGCCCATATACAGGAGGAACTTTATGTACAAGTTCTCTGAATTTACTCCAGAACATCTAATTGAACTCTTAAGAGCAGGGCACTTAACGGAGTTTATTGATGATTTAATAAAATCTTTTCACGAGCTCGATTTTGGGGTCCAGTTTGAGCTCATTAATTTTATAAGGGATAAAAAGCCTGATTTTTCACTGAAAAACCTGGCGGAGGTTCTTGAGATTTCACAGGATGACGCCAGAAAGATCGTAAGCGGACCTTCAAGGATAGTTCCCTTTGTGGTCGTAAAGGGTGAAACGGGTGAGATAGCTAAAATGCTGGTAATAAGGGATACTTCAAGTATAATTACAAATTTCTCTTCTGTTCTTGAGAAGCTTGAGGTAATTGCACGTTTTTGTGGGTGTAAATTTGCTGTAATTTTCAGTACGCCTTTTTTAGGTGAAAGTTTTATGTTGCCACTGGCGACTGCCCTTTGTGTTGAAAATTTCCCTAATGATGTGGTTTTTACTGGTAAAATTGATGAGAAGGGAATGATTTATGAAGTTGATTATATTAAAGAAAAAAGAAAGTTGGTTCACGATGCAGGTTTTAGATTAGTATCTCCCATTGAAGTTGAAAATGTAGCCTACATAAAACGCTGGCTCGATGCACCTAAAGTTACCTTGCCAGTCTTCATCACTTCATCTACGGGTGAGCATGCACTGGCGGAGTATAGAAACTTTGCAAAATCAGTTAGTGAAAACTATGAAAGTTTGAGTGCCGCCTTGAATTGTCTCTTTGGTGTGCAAGAAGAGGATTTACTTATAAGGACGGCTCAACTCACAGACAGTGAATCTTGGCTAAAAGCAATAAACAGTTTTTACGACACTATCTCGTGGCTTTACGGGAAGTTTGGTTCTAAGGCGGATTTTGTTATTGGTTTAAAGGGTCCTGTCTCCCTTTCTCTTGGTCTTGGAATGGTTTTTGGTAGTCAAACTCCGTTTACTTTTTGCCACTATGAAAATCTCCAGTATATGCCAATCAGAGTGAATGATGTCCGATATCTAAAGGAGAGAACGAGGGAATATCCTTTGATTGAGACAAGTTTAAAGGAGGGTAAGAAAGAAGAAATTGCTATAATCCTGTCTTTAGCTCACCATGAACCCATGGCAGATTCATTAAAGTTTATAAGTGAGAACTTCGGTGATATCTTTGTATTGACCGTAGGATATAGGCAAAAGGGTAATATACCCGTGGAGGAGCAATTGGAGATTGCACGGCAAATTGCCGGTTACATACAGGATTTACGCGCTAAATATTCATTTAATAGATTCTACTTTTTCTTATCTGCCCCATTATCAATTGCTTTTATGCTGGGGGTCGCTTTTGGGTATTATTCCGATGGGGCGGTATTTCAGTATAGGAGAGACATTTCTACATATCAAAAAGTGTATGAGCTAAGTGATATTAGAAAAATCAGGGAATGTTAAAAGGAGGTTTAAGATGGGGGAGTTTTTTAGATTCAAAAAGATGATATCCCTCACCCTAATAAAGGTCCTGTATGTAATTGGAGTTGTAGTCCTTACCGTATCTGGACTTATTATAATGTTTGGAGGTGCTGGTTACGGCGAGGGTGCACTGGCTTTTATCTATGGCTTGGGTGTGATAGTCCTTGGTAATTTGGTATGGAGGTTAATTTGTGAGGCTGGCATACTTTTATTTGCTATATATGATGAAGTAAAGTCAATTAATGAGAAATTGAGTAAGTAGACAAGCATATTTTTAGAAGGTACACCCTGGTAGTTTTAGAGTACAACAAAGTATACTAAGAAAATTTGAGAATTTTTATTTACTAATTTCAAGAATGAATGTTTTAAAAATGTACAAAAGGGCATCTAATTTACCAAAAACATAGTAAAAATTATATGCATTTGATATAAACTCCTTTTAGTAGACGGAACCTTATCCAGAGCATGAGGTTCTGGTCAGCAGAGAAAGAAGATAAAAATAACCACACCAAACTAAAAAGGAGGTGTATATATGAAAGAGTTGAAAATCTTCCTTGCAGTGTGTATGGCAGTAATAGTCTCTGTGACTGCTTGTAAGAAGCCTATCGTGGATAATAACGAAGACGGAGATGATTCTGGTTCTCTTACTGGATTTTACTGGCGTGGATTGTATCTTAAAAGTTTACCGGATAATACAAAAGACACTCTTGACGAACTCTTTATTAGAGATTCTGTGAAAGAGATGTTCCTTTCCTTTGACTCTGTTGTTCACTATACTGGGCTTCCTTGCAGACAGTATATAGATGCGAGAAACCAGAGGACTTTAAAGAGAAATATCACTAGAAACATCCTTACAGTCACATCCTTGTCTTGCGATAGAAGGAATGGTATATACAGGGCAGATACTATTATTTTTGATAAACCAGTTCCACCGACACTACTGGGGCACTTTTACTTCAGGATCCAAGACTCGGGAAGGGCAGTTTTGAAAGATGGAAGAGTTATTCCTGTAATTTGGTTACGTTCTAATATTTTGCCTCTGGATACCAATAGATACTATGGGTGTTTAGATACTCACATTTGGGAAACACCAGGGACAGAAGCACTCACTTTCGGAAATAAGCCAACTGTTGTAGGAGTAAAGACAAAATTCACAGTTGACAGAGATAGTGTCACTAATAGAGTTATAAGAATACGAGCAAGTGTAAAAATATACAGACAATTTATTGATGCACTATATTATGACACTTACATCAGACAATAACATCAGCAACGAGCAAATGATAATGATTATGTTTAAAAACTTCAAGTTTCCTTGG
>JBDRYG010000036.1:0-16494 GCA_039803305.1 Caldifarciminota bacterium | reverse complement strand
CCGCTTTGTACAGGAAAATCTTTCTTTCTCGAGGAAAAATGTATTAAGAGGACTTCATTACCAGAAGAAAGTTGCAGCTCAGGCAAAATTAGTACAAGTTGTTCAGGGGGAAGTATTCGACGTTGCCGTTGACATAAGAAAGGGGTCTCCCACATACGGTAAATGGGTTGGGGTTATACTGTCAAGCGAAAATAACCTTCTCCTCTATATCCCCGAAGGATTTGCCCACGGCTTTTGTGTCCTTAGTGAAACCGCAACGCTCCTCTATAGAGTTTCCTCATTCTATAGTCCACAGGATGATCGTGGTATTGTCTGGAACGACCCTCAGATAAACATAGAATGGCCTATAAAAGATCCGATCCTTTCTCCTAAGGACCAGAATTTACCACTTTTAAAAGACGCGGACAACGATTTTTACTACGGAGAATTATGAAATTTCTTTTATTTGGTTCTGAGGGGCAGCTCGGAAGAGAGCTTGCATTAGAGATCGAAAAAAAAGGGTATAATTTAATAAAATTTTCTCACAAAGAATTAGACATTACCGATGAAAAAAAGGTTAAAGAAGTGATTTTAGACTACTCTCCTGATTTTACAATAAATGCAACGGCTTACAACAATGTAGACCAAGCAGAGATTGAATCACAAAAAGCCTTTGCCGTAAACGCAGAAGCAGTGAGAAATATGGCAATTTGGGTACATAAAACCCATGGTATTTTAGTTCATTTTAGCACTGATTATGTATTTGACGGAGAAAAGGGGTCGCCTTATACTACAAATGACGAGCCAAATCCAATAAACACTTACGGTAAGAGTAAATTACAGGGAGAATTATACATTAAGGAAATTCTAAATCGCTACTTCATAATAAGAGTAAGCTGGGTGTTCGGGTTTGGAAAGACTAATTTTCCATTGAAACTCTTGGAATGGGCAAAGGATAATAAAATTCTTCGTGTCGCTGAAGATCAATTCAACGCACCAACTTATACCGTTGATTGTGCAAAGTATGTTATGGAATTAATCTTAAAAGGGAAATTCGGCCTATACCACTTAACTAACTCAGGCTACTGTTCAAGATATGAATGGGCTAAGTTAATTTTAAATGAATGGGGGTATGAGGGAGAAATTCTACCTGCAAAAACAGAAGACTTCCCTTCGCTGGCAAAAAGGCCGAAATTTACCGTCCTGGATTGTTCAAAATTTGAGTCGGAGACGGGACTTAGAATGCCACCATGGCAGGATGCTGTGAAAAGATTTATACAGGAATTGAAAAGGTGCAATGCTTTTTGACATAAATATCCAGCATATAATTGGAAGAAGTCAGATTCTATTTGTAAACGAACTAATAAATTTCGACAGGGAGCTTAGGGAAATCATAGGCAACTCACACTTTCTGATAATTGGAGGAGCTGGATCCGTTGGAACAGGCGTAGTCAAGAGTCTTGCAAGATACAACCCTAAAACTATAACGGTTATTGATCTTAACGAGAACAATTTAGTGGAACTCGTTCGTGACATTAGGAGTAGCAATCTACTATTTTCAGGGGAATTAAGAACCTATGTTATGGACTTTGGAAGCGAGGAGTTTACACATTTTGTCAGGAGTGAACCTTTCTTTGATTACGTGATGAACCTATCAGCCGTGAAACATGTAAGAAGCGAGAAAGATCCATATACAATCCTCAGAATGATTAAAGTAAATGTAATATTCGTCGCAATGGCTCTAAAGATGCTCGAAGACAAAACCAACAAATTTTTCTCGGTTTCAACCGATAAGGCAGTTTATCCGGTGAATGTAATGGGTGCTACAAAAAGGCTTATGGAATTAACTCTCCTTGAGGCAAGCGAAAAAGTCCCTGTGTCATCATCGAGATTTGTTAATGTTGCATTCTCAGAAGGCAGTTTACTACAGAGCTTTTTAAGAAGGCTGGAAAAGAACCAGCCGATTGCACTTCCCTCAAATATACAAAGATACTTTATGACGCAAGAAGAAGCTGGAAATCTCTGTATTCTTGCAACCTTATTCAGCGAAAACAGGGATTTATTCATACCTAAATTAGAGAAGCTAGTTCCTTTGAGTATGGAAGAAGTCGTTGAAAGACTTCTTAATGCGTTTAGTTTTAGACCTTACTACACAAGAGATTCACAGGAAGCGAAGAAAAAACTTGAGGAATTAAGGAGAGATAAACTGTGGCCTGTAGTACTCACCGATGCGGATACCACAGGTGAGAAAGGAATTGAAGTGCTTTTCAAAAATGAGGAATACATTGACAGAAATAAATTTGCAGACATTGATGTTATAAAGCTAAGGTTAGAAGATCTCGGTGCATATTCCTTTGAGAAATTAAAGGAAAAGTTAACTAAAATCACCTTGAGCGGAAACTACTCGAGGAATCTCTTAATAGATCTCCTTAAAGAGTTTTTACCAGAATTTGAACATAAAGAAACTGGGAAGTTTCTGGATGAAAGAATGTAATCAAAAAATACCAAGGTGTTCAAGAAGGATCTTAACTCCGAGTATTATCAGTACAAGCCCCCCAAGACTTTGAGCGTATCTTATTTTTTTTGCTAAATGCGAAAAACGAGTACCGATACATACACCTATTAGGCTGATACAAAAAGTTATCAAAAAGACAACAAGTGCAAATATTAAAAATCTTTTAACAAGAATAGAAGAGACTAAACCAACTGCCAGTGAATCAATACTCACCGCGAAAGCTACAGCTACAAGGGATTTTAAATCTTTTGAAAATCCCTTATCAACTTCTTCCCTGCCTTTTATATCTTCATATATCATGTGGATTCCAATTAAAAGAAGAAGCAAAAAGGCGACATAGTGGTCAAAAGTGCTTATGAATTTTAAAAATGCAGATCCTAATAAGTACCCAATCAGGAAAAGAATCGACTGAATTAACCCGAATGAAAAAGCAATCAAAGTTTTCCTTTCACCACTGCTCTCTTTCAACAAAAACCCTTCGGTAACTGAAGAAACAAAACAGTCAACATTTATGGATAAAATCAAAAGAAAAAAGTAAAGTATATTTCTCACCCTAAGCCTCTCAAGACCTTTTTGAATACCTCTACGATGTATTCAATATCACTCTGGGAAAGATCTCCGTAAAACGGAAGTGAAATGATTCGGGGAGCAAACTTGTTAACGACTCTTAGAATACTGAGATTCTCTTTCAGGAAAATACCTTTATAAAACTCTATTTGGTTAAGAGGAGGGTAAAAAACCTTAGTCGGAACGCCTGAGGCATGCATAAGACTCACAACCCTTTTCCTATCCACATTCTCGGGAAGTAAGACCGTTAAGCTATACGGTATAATAGATTTATCCTCAAGTTTACTAATAATGGTGATCTCTTTCAGCTCCGATAGAAACCTCTTATAGGTACGAAATACCCTTTCCCTTTTTTCTAAAATTTCATTAAGCCTCATCATCTGACCAAGACCAATGGCACAGGACATTTCGTCTAAATTATAATTAAACCCACCGAAAATAGCCTGGTATTCTACATATTCTGCGTCAACTCCGTGATATCTAATTTTTTCGCCTTTTTCATAATCGGATGAATTCTTAAAAACCACACCGCCACCCTCACCCACATTTAAGGGACCATATCTCGTGAAGCTAAAAACGCCAACATCAAAGTAAGTCCCCGTCGCATAAAATTCGCCACCTAATTTGAATTTATTTCCAAAGCTTTCCCAGCATATTTCGATAATAGAAAGGTTAAACTCATTTTTTAGTTTCATAAAAGATTCCATGTCACAAGGAGTACCGTAAAGATGATATAGTACTATACCTCTCAGAACCTTACCGGAAAACCTGTTTATAAGCTTACCTTCACTCTGAATGTAAAATTTATCAATTAAGTCGCGAACACTTAATGGATCTATGTTCAAGGTCTCCTCATTCACATCCGCAAGTAGCATCGAAATGCCCTCATTGAAGAAAGTATTGGCAACTCCAATATGTACAAAAGGAGAAATTATCACCTCATCATCTTTTCCAAGGTTCATGACCCTTATTGCAATGTGAAGTGCTGATGTGCCGGTGGAGGTAGCGAGAAAATAATCTACCTTTAAAGCCCTCTTAACTTCATCCTGAAATCTAAAAATGTAAGGACCTGTAGTCAAAATACGCGACTCAAGCACATTTTCCAGAAGCGTTCGCTCAAGTTCCCCTAGATCAGCCCTATAAAAGCTTATTCGTTCTATGATAAACCTCCCCTTATTATTTTAACAAAAAGCTTAACCTCCTCAAAAGTGTTATAAAAATGGGGTGATACTCTAATATACCCATTCCGCAGCGAAACTTTAATATTAGAATCCGTTAGGCTTTTAAACACTTCTTCTGCAGATTTTGACAATACCCTGAATGTAAATATTCCAGCTCTCTGCAATCTACTTCTTGGAGTAATAGGTAAAACATCATCCCTAAGCTCATCAAAGAGATAATCAACGAAACCTTCTATTCTTTTCGCAACTTCGGAAACTCCTATTTCAAGAATCATATCGAGATTTCCGGAAAGGTAGGAGAGTCCGAAATAGTTTTTTGTACCAGTTTCGAAACTTCTTGCATCTCTAAATGGCAATGGAAGCCTTGAAAAATCCACAAATGAATCCCATGGACAAGAAAGCCAGCCTACAAAACCTGAGTTCAACTTACGAAATGCCTCTTCACTTACATATAATATTCCAACACCTTGAGGCCCGAGGAGCCATTTTGAGGCGCCCGCAACCACAAAATCAATATTGAAATCCCCAGGTTTTAAAGGAAATGCCCCAAGCCCTTGAATTGCGTCAAGGAGAATAAAAAAATCATACCTTTCCTTCAACTCTTTCAAAGTGCTTAAGTCCACCATCTCGCCGGTAAAGTAACTGACCCATTCAAGGGCTACAAGTTTAGTGCTTTTTGAAATATATTTCTCTAATTCGTGAAACTGAATCTCCCTAACTTTAACACCGTAACGATTGTAATAAATAGGATACCTTAAGGCTGGAAAAACATCACCAACCAGAATTATTTCATCGCCTTCGTTCCATTTAATTGACTCAATTACAAGATTTATTCCTATGGAGGTGTTTTGCACAAAGGCGATTTCACTTGGCTTGCAATCTAAAAGTTTTGCAGCTTTCTGTCTCGTACCTTCAGAGATCTTTTGTAAGAACTCCCAACTAACCTCGCCTTCCTTCTGTAAGTATTTTAAATATTCTTGTGCCCTACTTAAAGAATAAGTGTTTAAAGGTGCTGTGGAGGCGTGATTAAAATAAATATAATTTCGCGTAATAGGGAAATATTCTCTAAACTTTTCAAACTTACTACTCAATAATAAACCCTTGCACCCGGGGGGAGTTGAACCCCCAACCTTCGGCTCCGGAGGCCGACGCTCTATCCAGTTGAGCTACGGGCGCATCAAAGAAATACATGCTCTAACTTCTTTATGAGACCTTCCTCTATTTCTAATATCCCGTAAGATTTTCGAGGTGCAAAAATAGTGTCTGTTGGTGAACCGGGATTGAATAATATTATGTTACCGTGTTTTTGGTTCAATGGTCTGTGGGAATGCCCGAAACATATAAGGTTTATATCGGGATGATCCATGAACTTTTCCATCACTTTATTTTCCAATCCCCATGGCGCACCTATACCGTGATACAAACCAATCTTAATCCCTTCTAACTGGAAAACCAGCGTCTCCGGCAACATGTCATAAAGGTCTTTGTCATCCATGTTTCCTTTCACGGCATAGAGAGGGCTTTTTAATATCTTAAGCTCTTCATAAAAGGTATAGGAAGTAAAATCTCCACAGTGTATTACTGCATCAACTTTTGCGAGTTCCTCCAGAATGGCATCCGGAAGAACTCGCGATCTATGTGGAATGTGAGTGTCAGAGAGTATTAAAACTCTCATGCTAACTATTTCTTTTTATGCCTGTCTCTTTTTCTTCTCTTTTTAAGTTTATGTTTTTTTATCTTTTTTCTCTTCCTCTTCCTTCCGCAAGGCATCTATCAACCCTCCTTCATTTCCTTAACAAGTTTGGATGGTTTAAAAGTTACAACCTTTCTGGGAGGTATATTTATAACTTCTTTCGTTTTGGGGTTCCTCCCTACTCTACTTTTTCTAAGTTTAATATCAAATACGCCAAATCCTCGGAGCTCAACGCGTTCTTCCCGTAGGAAAGCCCTCTTCAACGAGTCGAGAAAAAGGTTTACTATAAGTTGAACATCCTTTTTGGGAAGCCCAGTCTGCTGATAAATTTCGTCTACTATATCCTGCTTTCTCATTTAAACCTCCCTTTTGAAGTTTGTTAATTATAAACAAAGGCTTGAGATTATTCAATCAAGCCTTTTTCACTGAACCCTCTTTATAAAATGGTAATTTTACTACCTCAGCTGGAACTCTTTTGCCCCTGATTTCAACTAATATCTCACTTCCGGCCTTGGAAAATTCTTTAGAAACATATCCCATTCCTATCGGAACATTTAAGGAAGGGGATAGAGTGCCACTGGTGACGGTTCCTATTTCTCTACCATCTTGACTGTATATTTTATACCCATGTCTGGGGATAGCCCCCTTCTCTTTAACTTCAAACCCAATCCTTCGCCTTGAAGGCCCGATCGTATCAATTTGTATTAACGCATCTTTACCAATAAATTCGCCTTTTTCAAACTTAGTAATCCATTTAAGACCGGCTTCAATGAGGTTAGTTGTTTCATCAATATCGTTACCGTAGAGACAGTAACCCATTTCCAATCTTAAAGAATCTCTTGCACCAAGACCTGCAGGCTTTACCTCTGGAAATTCTATTAATCTCTCAAAAATTTTTTTAATATGTTCATTGTCAGTGTAAATCTCAAAACCATCCTCACCAGTGTAACCTGTGCGAGATATAAGAACTTCCTTACCCATCAAATTGAGCCTCGCAGAATGATAGTATTTAATCTGAGAAAGGTCAAAATCAACAATTCTCTGTAAAACCTCTTCCGCCCTTGGTCCCTGAACAGCAACCTCACTAATTTCATAAGACGCATTGATTATTTCTACATCTCCTTTTTTATGACTTAAAATCCAGTTATAGTCTTTCTCAATGTTTGATGCATTAACCACAAGCATAAATCCATCCTCTAACCTGTACACAAGTAAATCATCTACAATTGTACCTTTTTCGGTAGGGAAAGCAGAATACTGAGCTTCAAACACCTGGAGCCTCGACGGGTCATTGGATGTAATATAGGATACAAATTTCAGGGCATCAGGACCTTTTATAAAAATCTCACCCATGTGGGATACATCAAAAATGCCTACGCTATGCCTCACCCATCTGTGCTCCTCAATAATTGATGAATACTGCAACGGCATCTCAAAGCCGGCGAAGGGAACTATTTTCGCCCCGAGTTTTACATGAATATCATACAAGGGAGTTCTTCGTAGCATAATTCCTCCTTTTGAAAAATTATAATTTCTCGCTTTCATCTATTCAAATTCTTGAATTTTCACTTCCAGTGGTTTATTATTAGTTGGAACTATGTGATGTTAGAGAAATTAAGTATAGATGAGATTGGTGTTTCGAGTACTTTAGTAGAAATATGCAATTTAGTGTTTGATCTACTGTGTGATATCTTCCCGGAAGGTCATTATGGCCTTGTTATAACAAAACCTGCTGGAAAACCCACCCACATCCTTTCCAAAGGCTTGAATGAGGAAGAGGTCAATGAGATCGTTTCTCGATATGACATATTAACAGAATGCAAAGATGTGCCTATCGAGATCGAGAAATATAAAATTTACCCTCTTTGCGGTAAACTAACCACTTATGGATTTATGTTTATACAAAAAACCGGGGAGAAAGCTAATTCAATTTTGGAAAAAGCCTCAAATCTTTTAACCAAAATAAGTGAGATTTTCGGATTTATAGACTATTACTTATTAGACCCTAACACGGGCCTTCCTGGAAAAAAATATCTGACAAATAGAATTGATGAGCAGATACAGAGAAAGATAAGATACAACGAGGATTTTGCACTGGTCCTCGTTAAACTCACAAACTATGAGGATGTTGCCAAAAGCCAATCTGATGAAACCGCAGAAACTTTGATGCGAAACATCGGAGCCTTTTTCAAAAAAATTAAAAGAAAAAGCGATATCTTATCAAGGTTTGATAGAGACAAATTTGCGATTTTAATGCCTCATACAGGATGCGACGGTGCAAGGAGCTTTGTTCAGAGATTAGAATCAGCTCTAAATTTCGAAACCTTTCAAGTTAACCACACAAAAATAAAGTGTGAGTTTGAAATCGGCGCGGTATCGACTGAAGAACTTCAGACATTAGAGCATGATGAGATAATTCTTAATGCCCTTCTTTCCATAGGGACGAAGAAAACAGGTGGGAAAAAGGCTGAGAAATTCTCCTTTGAAATAATCGGTGATTCAGAAAAGATGTTAATATGCAAAGAAGAAATTCTGGTTGCAGCTCAAACTGACATGACGGTATTGATTCTTGGAGAAACAGGAACTGGGAAGGAACTCGTTGCAAGAAAAATTCACGAATTAAGCGAAAGGAGAGATAAACCCTTTGTAATTATAGACTGTGCATCCATACCAGACACTCTTCTTGAATCAGAACTTTTTGGTCACGAAAAAGGCGCCTTTACCGGTGCTACATCTAGAAAAATCGGACTTTTCGAATCAGCAGAAGGCGGAACAGTATTTTTGGATGAAATTGAGAGTACTTCACCTTCGATGCAGGCAAAACTCTTAAGGGCAATTGAAGACAAAACGATAAGGCGAGTAGGTGGTACAGAACTTATACCTATAAATGTGAGAATTATTTCAGCGTCCAACATCGACTTAGAGGAGGAAGTTAGAAAGGGCAATTTTAGAAAGGATCTTTACTATCGTATTTCTGGCATGGTTATAAAACTTCCACCTTTGAGAGACAGAAAAGAAGATATTCCAGCCCTCGTTAATTATTTTATAAAGAAAATCTCCATAGAACAGGGAAAAATTATAAAGGGGGTAACCCCTGGGGTTTATGAAGTACTAAAAACATACGATTGGCCAGGTAATGTAAGAGAACTTGAAAAAGAAGTTGAGAGGATGATTGCATTTACTGAAGACGGAGGATATATTACAGAGGATAAAATTTCGCCCAAGATAAGACCTACGACTCACCAGACCTTTACATTAGATGAACTACTGGAAAATTACGAAAAAAATATAATTATTGACGCGCTTATTAGCACAAGCTGGAATGAAACAAGGGCAGCAAAACTCCTTGGCATATCCAGAACGAACCTCATCGCAAAGATCAAAAAATACTCCCTCAAAAGACCGAGTGATTCAAGAAATTGACGAAATCAAAAGTTGGATATATAATTTATAAAATATGAAAAAAGCCTTTACTGTTTTGGAGCTGGCAATAGTTTTAATTCTCATCGGGATTTTAATCGGAATAGTAATTCGCGGTGCAACCTCTACGGCTTCAGCAAAAATAGATGCCACTATTGAGTGCTACAGGATAAACTTAACCTCCTGTGAAAGCTATTTTCAACTTTACAGGGTACTTCCAGGTGATTTAGATAGGGATGGTCGCATAGAGGTAGATTCAGCTTTAATAATTTTAAAAAATGCAAATTTCGATGTTAAACTCCAAAACCCCTATGGTGGTTATTTTAAACTAATTTGGGTAAGCGGAATCCCGGGCCTTCAGGACGGCAATTATCTTTACTCATTCCAAATTCCTATAAGTACTGACTCGCTAATTGATGCGAGAATTGACGACGGGAATCTAGCAACGGGAAAATACAGAAGAATAGGTTACATTTCTTATTTGAAACTATGAGAAAAGGGCTCACACTAGTAGAAATCGCAGTTGTCCTAATAGTACTCGGGATTCTTGTTTCAGTTGCCATTCCCGTAATTTCTGCAAGCACAAGGAGAGTCAAGCTTATGGACACGGAATTGCAACTTCAAGAGATTAGGGTTGCTCTGCTTACGTATTTTATTAGTAAAGGATATCTACCCCAGTCTGGTCCTGGGAACACGGTCCCTACTGAAAGCCTTGGGCTTCCACACAACTATAAATTTGATAAATTAACTGGCTCGCCTGTTTACTATTATGCCGATAACACCTTGAACGACACAGTTAAAATTGACAATGTTCCTATGGGAGAAAAATCTGCTATTTTTATATCTAAGGGGTTTGATGGGACCTTTAATGGTCAGGATACGCTTCGTAAGCTTTTTAGGAGCGTTGGGGGAAGTGAATTTGATGATATTCTGCTTTTTGTCTCGGAACTTGACTTGAAAGGTCTTTTTACTCAAACACCCATGGGTCCGTCCAAAACTTGCGACGAGTATAAACTTATAGTTAAGAATAGAAATATTCAAGGATATACAGACTCTATTAGGCTATTGGAGTCAGAATTAACTTCTCCTAGGGTTTATGAAATACAAGCAGGTAGAGAAGACACATACGCTGTAAGTCCAGCTACCACAGTTCAAATTTGCGGCCCACAACAAACCTTTAGTCAAACTAGGACGACTTTTTTCAATGTTGCTTCATACAATGAAGGCGACGACTGCGTGGTTGAAATTGTTATTTATTCTCATCTACACACACTAAATGCTTATCGGCTCCCCTTAATAACACCGGATGTATTCAGATGAAAAGGGCTTTTACACTTATTGAAGCGACCTTGGTTCTCATTATATTGGGAATCATAGGAGGCTTATCTATACCTTTATTAAGAGGCGTCACATCAGAGAAAAGGGTTGAAAATACGAGAAAGGAACTGGAGTCATTAAAGAAGAAAGTTATAGCATATTACCAATCCTATTCTAAAGTCCCACCACATATAATGCCGGGTTACAAGCTTAATCAAAATGTCTTACAGGTACCATTAAAATACATAAGAGACCCCATAACTGGTGTAGACTATCTTTACTTCAGTGACACAGTTAGTACGAGTGATTCAATAAAAGTAGACGGAGTTCCCATAGGGTCCATTGGTTGTGTACTAATCAGTGCTGGACCAAACGGGACCTTTGATGGCGAAAATGCAACCCCTTATGATTTCAGGTTTCAAAGCCAAGGTGTAGATGACATATTAGTCTCTGTATCTGAATATGAACTCAAGGGCACATACCAACAAAACTGTCAGTCGTATGTCGTAACAATCACAAATAATTATGGCTCTGTTATATATACATGGCCAACATCAAGTAGAAACACATATACACAAATAAATTCTAATCAAACGGTGCAATTTACGGGCGTTTTACCTTTTGAATATGTATTGCTCTCCTCAGCTAATAGTTTCTTTAATCACCAAACTTCCGGATTCATACCTTATAAATTTGATAGAGGCGGTAACTGTCTGATACGCGTCGAGGTACGACGCATCCAAAACATTTCAGTCCCTGTGTTTACAAAAGACCTCCTTCCTTGATCACCTTATACTTCCTATACTCTCGTAAATCGGCAACAGGACTGAAACGAAAATTAATGCGGCAAAAATCCCGATTATGATTATTAAAACAGGTTCAATTACAGCTTGTAACCTCTCAACCGTTCGGGAAAGTTCTGTCTCGTAATATTTAGAGAGATTATTGAGCTGATTGGGGAGCGTGCCTGTTTCTTCCCCAATGGATACCATAGAACACATAAGAGGCGGGAAATCAACATTTCTGAAGCTTTGTCCCAGGGACTGGCCTGCAGATACCAATTCCCTTATTCTCACTATTAGATTCTTCAAATATATGTTGCCGGTACTGAAAGTCAAAAGCTCGAGAGAAGTGGACATGTCAACCCCTGCCTCCAGCATCAAGGCAAGAAAAGTGGTAAACTGTGCGTAAAAGGATTTTATAAGTATCCCGGAAATGATGCCGAGTCTCTTAAGCGTAAATGCTTCGATTTTTTCCCTGTAATTATCAAACCTGTAGGCAATAGCAACGACAATTACAGATAACACTAAAATCAGGAGTATTACCGGAGCAAATTTTCTAATAAAATTCACAAAGGATATAAGTAAGACGGTGATAAAGGGCAGTTTGGTACCAATGTTCTTTATCAAATCCAGTACCTTTGGCAAAACATAGAAAATGTAAAAAAGAGCCGCAATAAGGATTGTGCTAACTGCAAAAGCTGGATAGATAAGTGCCCTTATAGTTTTAGACTTCTGCTCCTCCTCCCGTTCCATAACCTTTATAATCCGCTCCAGAGTTTTCGGTAAAGTACCGCTCTCCTCGCCAACTTTGAGGGCACCAAGATAATATGGCGGAAATACGCCTTTAAAGCGTGAAAATGCGCCATATATGGAATTACCCTGAAGTAATGACAATCGAATTTCCTCTATTACCGCTTTCAACTCCTTACTTGAAGCCTCATCCTTAAGGCTTTCAAGACCAACAGTGATAGGAACCCCAGAAGTGATGATTGACTGAAACTGCATAGTAAACAGAATAAGGTCTTTCTTTTTAACTCTGGCTTTCCTTCTCAAAAACGAGAAAGGAAACCTTTTAACTTCAACGGGTTTAATACCCTGCCCCTTTAGAATTTTCACGGCATCCTCAAGGGAATCAGCGATCAGGAAGCCCTTGACTTTCTCCCCTCTCTCATTAATTCCGAAATATGAAAACTCCATATTAACCTATGACTCTCAAGACTTCCTCAAGATTTGTAATTCCCTTTTTCACTTTTCCAATACCGTCCTCTAGCATCGTTTCGTACTTCAAAATACCTTCTATGCTAGCTAATGGTGCACCCTTCTGAATAAGCTCTCTTACTTTATCTGTAATTTCAACTATTTCAAATATGCCCGTTCTTCCTCTATAGCCAGTGTAATAGCAGTGACTGCAACCCGTTCCCCTGTACTCAGTTTCACCCTTTACAAAATATTTATCCAGGCCATAACTTGAAATTAAAACAGGGTCTATGACAACTTCCTTCCTGCAACTTTCACAGGTTTTTCTAACAAGTCTCTGCCCTATAATTGCAATTAAACCGACCGACAACAGATATGGGTCAATGCCAAGATTAAGTAACCTGGGAATAGCCTGAATAGCAGTATTTGCGTGGACTGTTGTTAGAACGAGATGTCCAGTAAGAGAAGCTTGAAAGGCAAGCTCTGCAGTTTCTTTATCTCTCATCTCTCCCACCAAGATAACATCGGGGTCATGCCTTAAGATGTTTCTCAAAGCAACAGCAAAGGTAAATCCCGCCTTCTCGTTTACTTGAGATTGCTTAATAAGTGGAAGCCTGTACTCTATGGGATCCTCTATCGTCATTATATTCTTCTCAAGGGAATTGAGTTCAAGAAGAATTGAGTTTAAGGTCGTTGTCTTCCCTGAACCCGTGGGTCCACAAACCACTATAATCCCAAAGGGCTTTTTAATTAAATTCCTCAGCTTTTCTAACTTTTCCTCCGAGAAACCTAACTTCTCAAGGCCAAGAATGATATTAGTTCTCTCAAGAATCCTGAGGACCACACTTTCCCCATAGGGAGTAGGATAAGTAGAAACCCTGACATTAATATTTCTTAGTCCAAGCTGAAAATAGAAGGCACCATCCTGTGGTACTCTTTGCTCACCAATGTCAAGATTGGAGATGATCTTAATTCGGGTGACAATAGAAGGGTGCAACCTTCTCGGAAGCACATATATTGGGTGAAGGACGCCATCAATTCTATACCTTATCCTGGATACTTTGTCTGAAGGCTCTATGTGGATATCAGTAGCATCAAGCTGTATCCCTTTGAGTAAAATAAGATTAACTATATTTGCTATCGGTGCTAATTCTGCACCTGCGGTTCCGATTCTAATTGCTTCTCTCACATTTGCTTCAAAATCCTCGTCAGAAGATACTTGAAAGCCATACAGGTTCTCGATTGCTCTCAAAATTTGCTCTTCCTTTGCAACTTTTACAATAACTCTCAGTCCTGTATGACCTTCTACAGCGTCGATGGCTTTAAAATTAAAAGGGTCTGAAATCGCAATAACGATAGATTTACCATCGGTACTTAGCGGGATAAATCTAAACTCTTGAGCAAGCTTGTAAGGAACAAGTTTTATAACAGTGGGACTTATTATGATTTCTTCAAGATTGACAAACTCAACACCAGCCTGGTGTGCAAGGGCATAAGATATCTCATCTTCCGTTACGAAACCGAGGCGCAAGAGGATTTCTCCCAATTTTTCTCCGGTTCTTGACTGCTCTTCAAGGGCGAGTTTTAATTCCTTTTCAGTCAAAAAACCTAATT
Source organism: Caldifarciminota bacterium (assembly GCA_039803305.1). Classification (GTDB taxonomy): domain Bacteria; phylum Hydrothermota; class Hydrothermia; order UBA1063; family UBA1063; genus UBA1063. Next base: position 2,229 of record JBDRYG010000036.1, on the reverse strand, counting down.
GAAGTAACAACTCACCTAATCTTAGCGTCTTCTTTTCTTCTCTCAGCAAGGTAAATATACCTCCTTTTGATTTGAGAATAAAGCTCCCCTGAATCCCCTTTTACCAGGAAAAGCTCATAATACTTAAGGGCACTATCGTGAAAACCCAGTTTATCATAAATAGTAGCTGCTTTCGCTAATAACAGAGGGTTTGGATTACCTGACAGATATTCCCTCAAGTAAAAACCCGAAGCCTTTAAATTCCCTTTTTTCTCATAATATTCTCCCAATCTATACAAAAGTGGCGACACAATAAAACCCCTGACATCAAGCACATTTACAACCTTTTCCAGATTATCAAATTCATCAAAGTCTATTAGTTTTCCTAAAACATCCTTTGCAATATCAAGATTTACGGAATCAGGAAATTGAAGTATTAGACTCACAACCCTATCCATGTCACCTGAAGCCATAAATTTGTTATATTCACTGTGAAAATCTACGGGGGGTATAGTATTATGAGTTAAAGAATTTATATCATCAGCTTTACTGACAGAGTCAGACACAACATGACTTATTTGATATTTCCTTCCTATCAGAGTAAAAAGGGGGCTTTTCTGAAACACAAAATCTAATAACAATGCTAAAGCACCCAAAAGCATTATAATAACTAAGAACATTAGGGGTCCTTTGGTTACCCTGTTCCTCTTAAGGAATTTCTCTTCGTTCTTCAAAGGCCGTTTTTTATTTTGCTCGAGTTTCGCCTTCTCCAGTGCTTCATGAATAAGACTCATGCTGACTCTCCATTTAAACTCTGAACCGCCCTGTATATGTGCCTAGGTCTTATGATTTTACTCTCATCAACATACGCAGCAAGAAGAGCTCGTTCCATCAAAGCATTTATGAGCCTTGGGATTCCCTTTGAATAACTATAAACTTCATTGATAATAAAACCATCAAATATCTTACCAACACCCGCCTTCTGAAATCTCACTTCAAGATAAGGTTCAATTTCATCATAATCCAACGGTTTAAGTTCATGCCTTACCCAGATTCTCTGATTGAGCTGTCTCAAAGAATGAGACTTTAACTTTTGGTTTAATTCAGGCTGTCCACAGAGAATGATATCCAGAAGCTTCTCATTATCGGTTTCAAAATTTGAAATCAACCTGATGGTCTCAAGAGTTCTTACAGGTAGATCTTGAGCCTCATCTATGAATATCACAACCCTCTTCCCCTCGGTGTGCTTTTTCAGGAGAAAATCATAAAGTTTATCAAGACCATTTTTTAAGTTCTTTCTTATCCCTTTCGAGGTGATCCCCAAATCATCAAGTATGGTCCAGGTCATCTCTACAGGATTCAGAACAGGGTTTAAAATTAACGCATATTCTATTGGTAATGGAACGGTCTTCACAAAATACCTTATTAAATGGGTCTTTCCAGTTCCAACCTCTCCGGTTAATAACCCAAATCCAAGTTTCTGATTTATCACATAGTAAAGCGCTGCATAGCCATCAATAAAAGATCTTGATTCGTACAGGAATTCTATGTTGGGAGTATTAGAAAAAGGGAAAACGACAAACCCAAAAAAATCATTAACAGACTCCTGCAAATTTATTAGGTTGAGTTCTTTCATTCAAGGACAGGTGTTATTACAATAACCAATTCCTGTCTCTCTTTTACGATTTCCTGTCTTTTAAAGAGATTTCCTATAATAGGTATTCGGGAAATAAATGGAATGCCCCTTTCTACTTTGTTCTCTTTCTGGGTAATAAGCCCACCTAATATAATCGACTCACCCGATTTGACTTTAAGTATTGTATGAGCTTCCTTTATATCCACACTCGGAGCCTGTAAAACCTGCCCCTGCCACTCATAGGTCTCCCATTTAGATACATCGGCAAGGACTGGAGTTATTTCCATTGTTATAATACTATCAGCGCTAACCAAAGGCGTTACGGAAAAAAGCACACCTTTTAATATGCTCTTCTGTACGGGATAAACAACAGGAGTCCCTACCTGTGCACCTGCCGCCTGTGCAGTAAGTTCCCAATAAGTCAATAGTCTTCCTACCGAAAGCAGAGCTGTCTCGCCATTAAGGAGTAAAATAGATGGTTGAGACACAACATTAATTTTCCCAAAAGTAGACAAAAAGTTAATAAGGGTCGAAAACCTATCGCCTCTTAGGTCGATAGAAAAAGCCTGTTGAGTAAGGGATGTCTGTTGAGAAGCACTGAGCATATAATTAGA
>JBDRYG010000035.1:0-16920 GCA_039803305.1 Caldifarciminota bacterium | reverse complement strand
GACAAAATAACCTATAAATTTAACAATGTAGAAAAAGTGACTGACTACGTATCTCTCGTCTTCGGTCCTGAGGGAGAGGAAACCCATGCAGGGGCTTTAACTCTAACTGATGTGAGAATTTTGCTATTTCCTGTGAAGTCTTTAAAGGGAGTATTTGCCTGGATAACCTGTCCAATGGTACTGGAACGTTTTAAAAGGGACTTAAAAGTGGCAGGATTAGAGCCAAAAGAGATAATGGATGAAGGTTTATCAAAATTACTCAAAAAAATACCACCTGTGAAAATCCCTCCCGGCTCAACTCTCACAGTTAACAACAATGTTGTTCTTGAAGAATACACTTTTGGTGTAGAAGAAGAAAAAGAAAAAGAAAAAATAGGAAAATTAGCAGAATGGTTTGCAGCCAATATCTACCCTAATGAAAATGAATACAGTTTCTGGAAAAGCAAGTTAGAAAAAGACATAGTCATTCTCCCCGATGACGACTTTACACAGTTTATAAGAACTTCAACAGAAATCGTAACGAGAACCAAAATTGATAATGTAACAGGAACAGTCCAGTCCGGTGCATTGTGGACAGAAGAATACCTGCCACAGGATACTATAATGTACTCCCTTGCTATGTTTACCGCACCAAGGGTTGAGAATGATGAACAAAAGGGGGTATTTAAAGCAAATACACCCGAAGAGGAAGCTAGACTTGTTGCTGAGTTTTTCAAAGAGGGGCTTCCAGATGTAATCCAAATAGGTGGAAATCAAACCATTGGAAAAGGCTTTGTCATTTTGAACCTCTATAAGGAGGCTTAGCTATGACCGAAAAAACATTAATTACCAAACTTGAGATGGGACGAGCTGAATTTGCCTATAAATGCGCCCTGCAGGGAGTAGAACTTAAATCCAAGGTTAAAATAAATGATGAGTGGTACGAGGATGATAAATATGCGCCATATGTAAAAAAACTGCCTTCAATGATTCTTTCGAACGGATTAGGTCAAACTTTGGCATTCGTTGTATCTAAAAAAAAGAAAACAAAGGGCAACCATAAGCCTGGGGATGAGCAGAACCCCAAAAATGCCTATGACTTAATTTACAAACAGTTGACTGATTACCTCAAAAGTGACTCTGCGGCACGAATTCAGATGCCCAAAGATAAGAGGGAGCTCATCGAATGGGTTATATCTCTTGACTCCCGTAACTACAGTTATGTAACAGAGGAAATCCTTGCTTTTTTAAAATGGCTCAAGAGATTTGCTGAGGGCATGACGGAGACAATGGAGGAGGAACAATGGATGTAAGACACGATAAAGAGAAGGTGAATTATATATTCTACAATCCGGATGATACGAAAGATCTTTTAGTTAAAGTAATTTCAACAAAAAAATTTAACCAAAAGGCGCCACAAGAAAAGAAAATAGACTGGTGGTATGAATCTCAATTTGATTTTGAAAAGAACATCGCCCTCATTTTTGGAAAATTTATCCCCCACACATTGAATGCACAAGAAGAAGCAGATAATAAAAATAAATGGCTACAGCTTGTAATAAAAGAATTCGAGACTTTTAAAAATAAAACAGATTTTTTCAAATATCTGAAAGAAAGAAGGCACAGATTATGTAAATATCTAGAAGACACAGGGGGGAAGGTAAAAAAAATTCATGCCCTTTGCTCATGGCGTCTTGTCATAGGCCTCGGTACAGCTCATACCCAAGAAACCTCAATGACACTTCATCACATATACGGAATACCATATATCCCAGGCAGTGCAATAAAAGGGATCACAAGACACTGGGCTATCTTGAGATTCGCTGAAAAAACCAAAGAAAAAGAAAATAGCCTTGGAAAGGGTTTAGAGTTTACAGCGAAGGCCCTCGAAGAAGGAAGAGATTTAAGCATAGAAGTTGATGGTATCCAATTTGTAGACTTAATCGAAATTTTCGGAACACAAAAGAAGGCTGGAAAAGTCGTATTCCTGGATGCTTATCCCTTAAATAATGCAAAGTTAGGAATTGACATAATAAATGTGCATTATCCTGAGTATTACTCCAAGGATAACCCTCCTGCCGATTGGCAAAAACCTGTTCCATTAAAATTTTTAACCGTGCAAGAAACTAAGTTTGAATTTTGTGTCCTGGGAAAAGATGAAACTCTGATAGATAAGGCCATAAATTTATTGAATAAAGCCCTAAGTTATCATGGTATAGGGGCAAAGACATCTTTAGGATATGGTCTATTTGAGGAGGTAAAATTATGAAAGAATTTCATATCATAAGTAGTGGCTTAAGTTTAATAACAAATGCCCAAAAAGCTGGGGTATTAGAGGGAAAAGGTGTTCGTGAGGAGGAGTACTGGGATAACGTTCTACAAGACAGAAAAAAAATTGACGATCTCTTCAATTTTTTAGCTGAAAATCCGAAAGAAAACTCTGCCGAGCTAAACACTTTCCTTAGAGTAGTCGAAGGTAAAGAACCTAAAAACATAGAGGTTTATCTTTTTGGGACAAAAACTAAATCTAACGAATTGTGCAGGAGAGTAATTGAAAGATTCTTGAAAGAAAAGGGGTTCATTATATACATCCCCTACGAAGTGAGCGGATATTTCTGGGATGCGCAGTTTGACGAGTCTGTTGCAAAAAACGAATTCCAAAAAGGGATTTCCGAGCTCCTCGACCGCCTGATTTATCTCGCTATGAAGAAACAACAAGAGGGATATAAGGTTTATTTTAATCCCACAGGTGGATTCAAAGCTCATGTCATAGCCACAGCACTGGCGGGATTTATGACTAATTCAGAAATATATTACATGCACGAAGAATTTAACGATGTCATTTTTATACCCCTTCTATTTTACCTACCAAAGGGCAAAGAAATTGATGTCCTAAAGAAGATATCCGACAAGTGTTTAATATCTGGTGATGAAGCAAGAACGCTTGTTAATGAGTCCCAGGATGAGGTAAATAGACTTCAAGTTTACGGCCTTATTGAAGTTGAGAAAGACCAAACATCTAATTCAATCTATAGAATAAAAATAACCAACAAAGGAAAATTGATTATCGAACAACTCCGACAAATAATAAAATAAGTAAACGTGAAGAAGTTACTGGAATTTTCATATCATTATATGCAAAAAAATAAATTCACAGGTTTAATTTTCGGAGGGAGAAGTAAAGAGCAAATTAGTCTAATAAACTTTACATCATAGGATTTTAAAGCTCAAAATACAAAAGTCTCTTACCTTTCAATTTAATAAACTTGCAAATCATGCGATTTTTTACAACCTCCTCTAAGTTCCATAATATTTTCATTCCAGTTATAACTTCTCTCAATTTCTAATAGACGAGATCAAATCCATCTTCAAGGTTTTTACGAAAATCACGAAAAAATCTTAAAAAACCTATGATTTCAATACTGAATCTTATAAGCTTTTATTCTGCCTTCTGTCTTGCAGATCGTGAGTCACTATTAGTTGGGATTGTAAAACAATCCCTGGATATAAAGGGGAATCCTTTACATTACAAGGTAAGTAATCTACTATATTATAACAAGGAGAATTTGTTTATGTCTGGAAATTTTGATGATAGACTTAACGAGGGTGGTTTTGAGAGACAAAGGGCTTATGATGAAATAAAGCCCGATTTAGGGGCAGTTTTTACTGGTTCGGAGGCACTGGAAAAGGCACCCCGGATTTTTGGTGTTCCTACGGGGGTGAAAGGGCTGGATTCACTCTTTTACATTATTTCCACAGAAAAAGGGAAGCCCGAACTCAAATCCTTAGGGGGAATCCCATCTTATTCCGTCATTAATATAACGGGGGTATCTGACACTGGAAAATCGTTAATGGTAGAGCAGTTTACTGTTTACCAGGCAAGTAAAGGAGAGAAGGTGGCCTTCATAACAGTTGAAGCTCCCGCGAACTTCGTCATTAATTCGATGAAGCTTCGGGCAGATGCTATGGGACTAAATTTCGAAAAATTTGAGGATAACATAATACTTATTGATGCTGCATCCTCCACAAGGATTAGAGAAAACATCCCAGATCTCCTGGCAACGCTTGCTTATGTTATTCAAAACTATAAAGTCAAGTTTACAGTTATAGATTCAGTAACGGGACTCTTCGAAAACAAGGAAATGCTGGCAAGGGCTGTAGTCAGAAGACTTTACAACTTTATGAAAAAATGGTATCAAACAGCTCTTTTCGTATCACAGAAGAGAAGTGGTCATGAAGAACTTACCGCGGAAGCGGCGGGGGGCTATGCAGTGGGGCATATTGTTGACGGGACCATCGTGCTGGCAAAAGAGCTTATTGACACTGTTTATAAGGCAAAGCTGTATAAGAAAGAACTGGGAGATATAGTGAGACTATTCAGGATTGATGGATGCAGAATGAGTGGTCATGACACTAAGACCAGATTTTTAGAAATCACTGAATCCGGACTTGTAGTTATCGGTGAACCGATCGGCTCAAAATAAAAAAGGAGGGGAGTATGGTGATAACATTAAAAACTCTGGAAGAAGACAAAAAGGAATTTGAGAACTTAGTAGGGCGGGTATTCTTTAAGTCCATTGATTTATTAGGTGGGCTTAGAAAATTAACAGAGTACAGGACTCTTACCTGGCTTCCATCCCTTGCCAGGGCATCCTATGCAATTGTTCTGAGGGAAGAATACCTTAAAACCGAAGATGAAATTGCCCGCGCAATAGGCCTTACAAGGAATACAGTAAGAAGTATCCTGAGGGCCGACCCCAATTTAGCTCTTCAGAAAATTGATAAGATTGAAGAACTTGCCAGAGAAGAATTTAGAGAATTAAAGGTTCATACCGCTGGCGGGATTGCAAAACTGGCATACAAAATGGTCAAAGACGGGAACGACGCAGAAACTTTACTACATTACTGCTCTATCCTTGCAACAGACCTTATAAAAACATTAGATATCCCCTGGGCATATCTTGTTTTAAAAAATACCAGGGGAATAGACTACCCAATTAATGAGTCCGCTCCTTTGATTGAAAGGCTTAGAGGTCTTAGAATTAAGGGAGTCCCCGCAGAAGAGATCTTAGACAAATTGCAATTCCCTATTCAAAATCCCGCAGTCCTTCTACGGGAAATTAAAAATATCCTGGATAACAGACAAGAGTAAAAATGAGGTTTGGATAAAACAAAAGGGGGGCGACCTGCGGTCGCCCCCTTTTTCATCTTTCTGATGGATGCCCCTATATCTTTTTGTGGCAGAACCACCAATCAAAGCATGTATATTCCTTAGGCCTCTTTTCAGCAGTGTCTACATCAGATGCAGGCGGTATAATTACTTCGTCGCCTATTAGTTCATTATTTGGCCAGTTAGCTGGCAGAGCTACCTTCTTTTCATCGCTTAGCTGAAGCCCTTTTATCATTCTCAAAATCTCGTCCATGTTTCTACCCAGTTCCTGTGGATAATACAGAATGGCTCTGAGGATGCCATTGGGATCAATGATAAATACAGCCCTAACTGTGTTGGAGCCCTTTGCAGGATGAATCATACCCAGAAGCTCTGCAATCTGTCCCCTATCATCAGCTATTACGGGAAATTTTATCTCTATTCCGAGTTTTTCCTTAATCCACTCCACCCATTTGATATGAGAGAATACCTGGTCAATGGATAAACCTATAAGCTCCGTGTTGAGCTTTTTAAACTCATCATACCTCTTCTGGAATGCGACAAATTCTGTGGTGCATACGGGCGTAAAATCGGCGGGGTGACTGAAGAGCACAACCCACTTCCCTGCATAGTCCTCAGGGAAACTAATCATTCCATGAGTAGTCTTCGCCTTAAAGGCTGGAACTTTTTCGCCTATTAACGGTAATCCCATGTCTTTACCCTCCTTTGAAATAAATCCAATTTTGTATTTAATGTAATAATAAGGGTATGGGTATGAATTGTCAAGAGGCCCTTTTAAATTTATTTCCCATCAATTTGCAAAACGAAGTGAAAACAAAATTAGAAAAATTCTTGCAACTTGAATATTTACATCCGGACCTAACTAAACTATACTACAGAGATAAAACTCCACATATTCGTTACATGAAGGATTACTTTCCCTAGCTGGTAATAAAAAGACTTCAATAAAATTATATTGTGGTAAAAGAACTGATGTTATGCCTTGATAATTCTGATTAAAAGAAAAAACTAAACATTACCTTAGCTAACTCGTGAAATATTGACGACCTTGTCACTTACTTTCTGAATAAAGTCTGCCCCATGAGATACCACAATTATTATCGAATCCTTTGATTTCTCCCGTAATATCCTCTCTAGTACCCCAATACTTTTAAAATCTAAATGTGAAGTTGGCTCATCAAGGAGATATACATCTTTCTTCCTGCTCAATACCCTCGCTAAGCAAATCTTTTGCTTTTCGCCACCCGAAAGATTTTTACCTCCCTCTTCGATAATGTGATCCATTGGAATACCTACAAGCAATCCGCCTACTTCGTTATGAACAGGAAACTCTTCGCCCAGTAAAATATTCTCTTTTACAGTACCCCTGAAAACTACAGGGTGCTGAGATAAGTAAGCTACCTTATTAAAGTAATTCTCAATAGAACACTCACCTAAAGGTATACCATTAACCTTCACGTAGTTCTTTTCGCTTCCGATTAGACCAAGAACAATCTTGATAAGTGTAGACTTACCTACCCCGTTTTTACCAACTATCCCCAATATCTCCCCTTTCTTTACCACAAAATTTATCCCTTTCAGTAACTCCTGATTATCATCATTGTAAGTGAAAGCATCCACGCTAACCATAATTTCCGATATTTCTCTCAAGTTTTGTTTTCCCTTGTTAGGTACTAATTTCTGAACTTTTAGTACATCTTTAATTCTTTCTAACACCACTTCAAACTCTTTCAAATGCAATACAAAATCCCAAAAACTCCGTGATGACTCGAAGAGATATCCCGACACCATAAGAACGGCAAATAAAGAGCCAATTTGCAAACTTCCACTTTTAACCAAGACAGCCCCCATAACCAACGTAATTATGTATCCTCCGCTGAAAATTAGTGCGAGGGGGAAATTTAGAGTTACAATTCTTCTGATCCTGCGAATATCCGCCGAAGTAAAATTTTTGTTAAACTCGGAGAATTTTGAGAGAGCGTAATTCTCTCTCAAGTTTACTCTGAAGGTCTCCATTCCTCTTATATATTCAGTGAGTCGGGAAACAAATTCAGTATGTGCTTCAACAGTCTTCATAGACAATTCTTTAATCATCCTGCTAACCCATTTGACAAGCACCAAGAATACAAAAACAAAAGTCAGTGGAATAAGGAACAGCAACCCGCTTATATAAAACCCAGCGATCAAGCTAAACATGAAGGTGAAAAGATCACGACAGAAGTAAACTAAAGAAGGATATATAAAACCTTGTATTCTGTCACAATCTGAACTTATGTAGGTAAAAATTCTTGTAGGTTTGTAATCTGCGAATTGCTCATAATTTCTTTGAACAATCTCAAACAAAAATTCACGAAGATTCGCTATGAGCTTCCTATTTTCAGTTTCAAAAATCTTGTAAGACGTAAACAACAAGAGTTCTTTGGCGATAATTAGCACCACAACAAAAGTTACCAAGAAAGTGAAACTGAAGGGAATATTAATCTCTTGACCAGTAATAAAATTAACTATTTCCCGTGTTAAAAGCGGGATAGGAATCGTGAGAATCGTTGAAAAGATCAACAAAACAAAGGCAAGTAAAAATTTCCCCAGTTTTTTCTTAACAATCTTATACAATGCACCTTTCATATTCCCTTACAAGTTCAAGCACGCCGTTATTATAAATTTCCGCTGGGTCAGATAGACCTTTCATCCTCTCACTTGCAATTTCTAAAATCACAGCAAGAGTTGCATTCTTTAAAATCTCACATACGACAGGACTTTGCATAGCATCAAAATACGAACCACCTTTTAAAATCGAAACGGCCCTGCACCCACCACCACATAAATATTTTACATGACAATCTGGGCACAATCTGTCCACTACAGGAGTTCCAAAACCGTATTTTAGTCTAAAATCCTCCAAATACTCATATAACTTATCGAAGTTATTAAGTTCACAAATCTTAAAGTTAGATTGAATTAACTCACTACAAGGGTAAATGTAACCATCTGGTCCTAAAGCTACTTGCCTAAAACCGGCAACACAATTTTTACGAATTATCCTGTTAATCAACCGCTGCTTAATTTCTTCCACAAAAAATATCTCTAAATTTTTAATCCTGAAGCTGTAATAAACTAGGAAAAGATAATAATTCAATAACATCTTTTTAGACAATCCTATAGAATTTTTCTGTGCCCTTCCAAAGCTCTCGAGAATAGGAAAGTGTAAAGATCCAACCCCAAGCACCTCGCAAAATTTAATGAAGGGAATAAATTGATCATGATTATACTTGTGTAACGTAAAACTCAAAGAGACTTTAACACCCTCTTTGCAAAGTAACGCTATGTTATCTACTACCCTATGAAAATCACCCTGCCTTACAATACTATATCGTTCAGGAGTACAAGCATCCAGACTTACCTGCACATTTATCCTATTCCGATAATCCTTCAATGTGTTAGCAATTCTGTGTAGTAACAATCCGTTGGTTAAGAGAAAAACGTTAGCTTTCGTATTCTGTAAGATCGATGTTATCAATTCTTCAAAATAGCACCAAGTAAGGGGTTCACCACCCCCTATAGTAACATTCTGAATGTTGAAGTTCATTATAATATTAATTATTTTGGAGATGTCATCCTTTTTCAATGAAATCTCGTTCTTTTTGGGTGAAGATTCATAAAAACAATGAATACAATTTAAGTTGCAGCCGAAAGTAGGGAGTACAGATATACCAACTAAGGACAACTCATCAGACTCAACATAATTTGACGACTCTGCGGTGCCGTTGTCCTCAAACACGCGAGTGATATCATCAATGTTATACTCTCCAGTCGCGACACTCCATTTGATCTACTCAGGTTCCAAGAAAATAGTGAATCTTCCTTTAGAAAACTTGTATATTTTTCTCATATCCTCCCTCCAGTTAGTTTTGTGGGGGACGGGGAAAAGATAAATTAATCTTAATGTACAAAATAGCTACAATGTGCAGCAGTGAGTGAGCAATTTAATTTTGCTAATTGATTCTTGTGGGGTAAGGTAACGTCTTTGAAACTTACAATTATTGATTCACAATTGCTTCTGACCATAGCCACCCTCATTTGTATGTGTAATTTATGTTTAAACCCGTCCCCCTTTAACAATTTTTTCTCCCTAAACTCTTATCATCTATTTATGCTTCACCGAAAGAGTATCCGTTTTCCCTTCTCATTTTAACGAACTTCCACATAGCGTCTTTTTTAAAAAACAAGACCTACGCTACAGAAAAGACGATAAATTTGCCATTTTCTTGCATTTGAAACTCATTTTAAATTAAAGCAAAGATCGTGCCAAAAATGTCAATTTCCTAAGGCTTTTACTTTTGCGATCTTACACACACATTATTTGACGGGAAGAGAAATCTTTTTCATAGGAAACAAACCCTTTAAACTTCCCCAAAAAAGACAACGCAACAAAATGTGCAAATTATTTTCACAAAAAAATAAAAATTTCGCATCGGCATCGAATGGTCAAAAACCTGCCTTAAGTAGTCAAACACTGTAACAATTTCAAGATTTAGCAAAAAGTATCGAATATAAAGATGACTGATTGAGTAATTTGTGAAATTGTGCTCTTCAGAAAATCAAGTTTTAACAGAGTCTGAAGTAAAAATCGCAGAATTCAAAAACCGCATCCTCGGGACTTTAGGCTTTTCGGAATCTATTTAAATCGAAAACAAATTAAATTTAATCCATGGTTTTCACAGAAGTCTTTACTTCCGAATATACAAACGAAATTTAACTACTCAGAGTGCAATTCGAGGTGTAAGAAAAAGTCAACCACTCTTCTCACCTACTTTTCTATCCATGCCGCTACGTATCCAGGTAAACATTAAATTTATTGAATCTCAAAAACTCCTCTTACAGCCGTATAATCTGTTATTTAGTTTCTCTCTTCTCCTTCATTTCTACCTTACATTTTACCATAAAGCAGCTACAGGCTTTGCAAAAAGGCTTTGTTAACTCTCTAAAAGCACGATTTATCCACTTCATAATCACACCCTCCTTTTTACAGATTAATACACAGCTTGGCGGAGATAGATCTTTGAATCACCTCAAAATTACTATCGTCTCTCCTTAAGGTTCCATATGTTACGAAGAGCAAAGATACATCTTCCGTTACGTAAAAGTATCCTACAGTTTTAAAGTTAAGGATACCCCATTGATCATTGACCCTATATCCAAGGTAAGGCTTAAGGATAAACTTACCCTCAACTACAGGCAGGATTCCGAATAGTTGAATAATTTGTGTAGTCTCAAAAGCTTTAAGGGAACTATAATCTATACCTAAATTAAATCTCCTTAAAGGGTATGTCTTCAACTGGATAGAAAGGGCATAGGATGGTGAACCTAAATATCTACCCGTCATGTATTGAAATGAGACCTTATTGTAACTTCCACTCCCATAGGACATAGCCAGGCCATAAAAAATATACCTTTTCTCCTCTGATCCTATGTCACCGAGATATGGCATATCCTGCCTTCTGAATGAGATCTGCCCCCCGAAAGGACCTTTTCCTCCCTGCAATGAAAGACTGAAATACCTATCAACAAGAGTATCTACCTCTAATTCACGATCAACATAGTAATATAGCCTTGGCTTAATGAAAGCGTTATCAGGAAGAGGAATTCCATATTCTAATCCAAGATTGAATTCATAAATATTATCATCATAGAGAGGTGTAAAAGGCATTATGAACCCTTTGCTGATACGGGTATAGGAGAAAGAGGCATTTAAACCCTTGAATTCTGATCTTCGGAATAACCTCAAAAATGACAGGTAGGATTTCGTATCATTCCTGTAAGAGTATTGCGTACTGAAACCAAAACCATACTTGGGTATTAGCTCACCCCCAAAATCTATAGATCCACTCGTTATAGTCGGACTGGAATGTATATAATTAAAACCGAGCTTATAGCCTTGAAACGGAGAAAAATTGACCTTCCCAAACACGACGGTATCAAAGTCCTGATCATCAATCACATATAGTATTGAATTAAAGCTCGCATTCCTGGTGTAGAACTTAGCACCTTTTCTGATATTTTCAAAATATCTCGTCCTTACCAGGGCTATAGGCATAGACATCAAATCCCCACCCTCCATAAAAAGTTCTCTTTTTTCGGGATAAAATATAGGCCTTCTGCTATAAGATATCTCCTGGATATCAGCTTCCATTTCTGAAAAGTCAGGACTCACAACGATATCGAAAACGGTTGAATTACCTTTTCTAATACGAAAAGTCCCTCCGTAAGTTATTCTTTGCTCTGAAACATCACCGTATATCTCTTTACCAGTCCTGACATAAAATAGCGGATTTAATCTTAAAGACTGCTCACCCACTGCAACAGGATAAATTTCCTCAAAGTTAATATTTAGCCTGTCTATATTTGAAAGAGACTGTATCGAACCTTCCGTTTTACTAAGTTGCATCTCCCCTTTCTTTGCGATGTACCTGCCTACTTTAACCCCCCAGGGATTCTTCGTGAAAGATATACTGCTAAAAGGAATCCTATAGATCACCTCATAACCAAACTCTCCAGAGTTTACCTCAACAATCCACTTCCCATCCCATTCGACAGCCTCATCTCCCCCCTCAGTTAACATGAAGTCTTTTCTTGTCTTTATAGGATTTACCATGAATCCATAAGCCGTGGAACCTTTACCTTCTGTATCAAGAAGTAAGAATACAAAATCGTCACTCATAATTTCATCCTGATCGTCTTTCTTAACCGTAGCTGATATCTCTACTTTTTGAAAGCACTTGACATAAACAAGTAACTCCTCAGATGACAGGATACCAAAGGTAAAAAGAGTAGAATCCGCTGGGAAGCTATCAATGACGGGATATACTGTAAATAATCGCCCTGCCGTACCATCTTTGAATGCCCGCTCCTTTAACTCCGCTATGGAACCCACCCTTAGAGGATCAAAAACCATAGAAATAAGGATTAAAATTAAGGGGTACATGATAGAACACCTCCTTTTAGTTTTATTGTCTCAAAGTTTTCAAGTTGATTAGCGAGACCATCAATGTCCGGTGTAATTATGATAACACCCTTATTTTCAGGTAAATCCTTGATATAACTTAAAAGCGCAATTTTCGACGAGTTATCAACATTACTAAAAGGTTCATCAAGGATATAAAAATCAACGTCTTTCTGTGAAAGAGCTAAAGCCACATTGAGCTTCTGCCTTTCACCAGCTGAAAGTTGAGAGACTTTCAGCCCCCTCCTCCCCTTTAAAACTTCTTTTTCCACAAAACTCATAACCCTTTCATCCTTTATGTTTTTTAAATTTGATTCCAGACACGGTAAAAGAATCGGTGGGAAAAATGATGCCGCAAAGCGGCTAAAATAACCTTTTTTGTCTACCTCTTCAATAGATAAATGATCGTTTATTATTACCCTTCCGCTGTGCCTTAAAAACCCCGTAATCACCTCAACAAGTGTAGACTTTCCACTTCCGTTTTCCCCAGTCAAAATGTACTTCTTCCCCTTTTCAAATTCACAATTTACAGGTCCGAGTTTAAAATCGTCAAACTCTACGCATACATCAAGGAGAGAGATTTTTCTAACCTCGTCTACTCGCTTACCCTTACCTAAACCCGGCTTTGACTTAATTTCTTCAAAACGTCTTATATGCGCTATGGCCTCAGAAATTTCAACCTGTATTTGGGAAAAGGATTCAACTGGGACGGTAATGTATCTCACGAGCTCCAAGAAGGCCACAAGGCCACCGATACTTATCTGACCCCTGATAACCTCCACAATTCCAAAGATGAACACGAAAAAGGGGATGCTATCGGAAAAGATTGTGTAAAAAAAGGAATAGGTACTGACAAGCTTCGCTTTATTACTTCGCATTTTAAGAACAGATGAAATCCTCGTATTCATTTCCTGAAGAGCCTGCGAAAATAACCCGTACAAATTGACGATCTTGTAAGATCTTATGAGCTCGATTGAATATTCCCGGAACTCAGCTTGGGATTCTTGAAATTCTCCGGTAACAGCAGTAATTTTCCTATTAAAATACGCATTAATGAACTGCAAAAACGGCGCACTGAAGAGAACAAAAAGTGTAAGGACTACCGAAAGTTTGAAGCACGCTGTAAGACCAAATACGAAAATTAAAAAAAGCTTAAAAGTATAAGACGCTGTTTCTGTTAAAGATTCCTCTAATTCCCTCGGCTCCTCGAAGATTCGGGAATAAAAGTAGCCAGGGTCCTTCCGTTTAATTTCCTCGTAGGATAAGTTGAAGTAATAACCCAAAAGTTCTTCAACAATTTTGCTGTATATTTTGTTTTTTAATCTCTGGTAATTTACTCGCTGGAAGTAGTTTGTTAGTTCTCTTAATACAATAATAACGGAAATAACTGCTCCCAATTTTGCAAGTAACAAAAGGTTTTTAGCAGGAATCACGTCATCGATGATTTTCTTCATTAAAAGCGGAACGGGGATCTGAAGCATCGTTCCAACCAAAAGAAGCATAAGTGTTAGGAGGAAAAGTCCTGGCGACGAAAGGGGGTATCTAAAAAAATATGACAGGTAAAGTCTTATACTCTTCACCTACCTGAAACCTCCTCACGTTTAAGCTCAAAGATCTTAAGTAACCATGGCTCTAAGATGTACCTCCACATCTCACACCTGGAATACCCGTTTCTTAACCTAAAATAGGGGCAACCTCCTCCACATACTGGTAAAAATTTGCAGCTTTCACATTCCTCATCTAAAAGGTCCATAGTCTCCCACATTAACACCCTTAGATCCTCTTCTCGATAATTTTCCACAGAACCGATGCTTTCTTCGTCTTTACCAACTACATCAAAGCACTTTTTGATACTGCCATCAGAATCAATAACATAATGAAAAGGGGTAACCCCTCCACAAAAGACATAAGATATATTCGGATACAGATCAAACTTAAAATCGAACTTCAAAAGAAGAGGGACAATTTTCTCCATATAAACCTCTGCAAATTCTTTTATGGAAAAAAGATTATCTCCCTCGCAATACTTATCCTTTTCGCCGGTGACGGGTGAGAAATATACCTCAACTTTTTCATTCTTGATGCTGTTTAAATAGGACAATAGTTCTTCCAAGCTCTCGATGTTTTCTCTGTCCACATTAATTCTTACCCTAATTGTGAAGTCAAGGTCGGAATTTAAAATGTCCCTTATATTTTCAATAATCCTGTTAAAAGTTTGACCCCCTACATGGAGAGGACGTCTCTTATCGTGAACCTTTGGTGGCCCATCCAACGTAATCTGGGCGGAGCTAACCTTTGCCTCGCTGTGGAGTAGTCTTGCCGTCTGAAGATCAAGCATATAGCCATTTGTGACAATATCCCCCTTTAACTTAAACCCCACCTTCACAGAAAGTTCCTTAAAGAAATGCCCGAGATCTACAATTCTCTCTGTATAAAGCAACGGTTCACCACCGTAGTAAGTAACCTCTACAAGCTCGGGTTTCCAAATATCAACCCTCTCTTTTATGAAACTTTTAACCCTCTCCGCCACTTCATCGGTCATATTTCTGAAAGGTATCCTCTTTTCAAAACAGTAACTACACCTAAAATTACACGCAGTGGTAGGAACTATTGTAAAGAGAAGCTTTCTTGAACAATATCGGGAAAGCTTAAAGTTCCGCAGGAAATACTTGCGCTCATCCAACATGTCACTGACCAAAAATCCGGCGTCAACAAATTCCTGAAGCAATTTTTGATCATAAACACCAGGAAATCCTCTATAAAACTCCTCATAATCTTTTTCTAGGAGAACGAAATTCTGATTTAAAATGTTGTAAAGCAACAAGCCCTGATCTGTCTGGATCTCAACATTAAAGAAGTTTTTATGAAAATTCATCGGCACCTCCTTTTGTAGGGGAAGGCGCCTTGAAAAAATTACTTATACCTGCGACACTCCGTCAAAAAACAGCCGCAAATTGGTGGTAAATTAATAAATTTCCTATCGTTAAAATTTTCATTGATGTATTTCATATCTTACCTCCTCAGTTTGCAGGGTCTTCATCAACTCTTACTGTTCTTTCAAAACATTTTGTGATGAAACAACCACAAAAAGGTAGATCCACAAGGTTTATTCCATTGTTGACTCTGTAATTTATGTGTTTCATCTCTAATCTCCCCCTTATATACTCAGCGCCTTCCCCCATGCCATCTACATGGCAAAGGGGATGCCAAACATAGAACTCCATTGTAAATAACTACAATTCAATGAATTACGCAATAAGTTAGTTTACTTTTTATGTGGATTAATTTTCACACCTGATACTAGGTTTTCTAAAAACCTGGACAGGTTACTATTGGGCGCGCAAAACCATTCACACTATTTACCAATTATTCACGGACAATCGCAATAAATACGAAAAAGAATGAAAATCCGAGTTTCATCGGTTATAATATTTAAACTCAACGTGGGGATGTAGCTCAGCTGGGAGAGCATCGGCTTTGCAAGCCGGGGGTCGGGGGTTCGAATCCCCCCATCTCCACTTAATGACTTAGATCTTCAACAATTTCCTTGGCTTTAATTCTCGCCTCAGTATCAAAGTGTTCCAGTACATCAAGGGATATTTCACTAACATTCCCGAATTTACTAACGGTTTCAAAAACAATCTTTTCTATGTCCAGAAAGCCTATTTGTCCTTTAAGGAAAGCAGCAACAGCTATATCGTTTGCTGCATTCATTATACAGGGTTTTATACCACCCTCTTCAAGAACATCATACGCAAGTTTTAAAAGAGGAAACCGCCCAAGATCCGGGCCATAGAATTCCAGGGATTTATCAACAAGATCCAGAGGTGCAAATTCCCAGGGAGCTCTATCTGGATAGGTAAGGGCATATTGGATTGGAATTTTCATGTCAGGAAAGGAAAGGTGGGCCACATAGGCACCATCTTTCAGCTTTAAAAGCCCGTGAACTATAGATTGGGGGTGTATTAGAACCCTGATCTTCCGGGCGGGAAGCCCGAACAACCAGTAAGCCTCGATTACTTCCAGCCCTTTATTCATAAGGGTCGCAGAATCCACAGTAATCTTGGGACCCATTTTCCAAACAGGGTGATTTAAAACCTGGTCCCGGTGAACTTTTTTCATCTCTTCCCTGGATAAACTTCTAAACGGTCCACCTGAGGCAGTTAAGTAAAGTTCGGAAATTTCGTCTTTGTACTTTTGAAAAAGTTGAAATAAAGCCGAATGTTCTGAATCTATAGGAACAAGCTCGCCACCTCTCTTTCTCACTTCGCTCATCACCACCTCTCCGAATGCAACGAGGGTTTCTTTGTTTGCAAGAGCTATCCTCTTCCCGTTTCTTAGCCCTTGGAGAGTTGGATAAACACCAATGTTTCCACTTGTAGCTACAACTATTACATCTATGTCTTCCCTAGAAGAAATCTCTATAAGTCCCTCTTTGCCGTATAGAGTGGGTATCGGTGGGTTTTCTACTCTTTTGCTACCTGTAATAACCGCTACTCTCGGTCTGAACTCTTCAATTATCGAATAATAGACATCCAGGTTCTCGTGAACAGAAAAGGCAACAAGGGAAAATTTATCTTTGTGCTTCCTCAGAACTTCTAAAGTGTTTTTACCTATGCTTCCTGAAGCGCCCAGAAGGGCAACACCTTTGGGCATCATTTGGAAGAAAGAAGCGTTTTTATTATCCGCTCAAACTCGGTCTTATCAGTGTACCCAACCCTGACATCAAAGATATTTCCTTTCTTGTCTACAATAAAAGTGGTGGGAATAT
>JBDRYG010000034.1:0-17047 GCA_039803305.1 Caldifarciminota bacterium | reverse complement strand
AAAGTTCTAAGTCTATTGTGGTTTGAAAGTAATGCGATCTGCCATATTCCACAGTTTAGCAAGATATGGGAGAAAATGATGTGCTCTATGTTGTCTGCAGTCAGGATAGAAGTGATGCCATACTCAATCTTATGTGGTATTAAAGTGGCTAAACTGGAGACAAGAGGCACAAAGACGCCGAGTTCGAGGGGGATTTCCGTAGGGATTTTAATTAAATAATTTTCCCTGACTTTAATGTACTCTGAAAGTATTCCCTGGGTATTGTATCCCAATATTTTCGGCTTTTCACAGAAAGGTTGATTATCTCTCTTGCACTCAATGCATTCCCCACAAGGTTGAGCTGGAAATGCAGAAACAATTTCCCCTGTTGTTACATTCTTTACTTTCGGACCTGCCCCAACGACTTCTCCTACAAAATATCTCCCTGCGATTCCTTCCTGACCTTGAAAGGCGGTTATTTCCCAGTCTTCGTTTGTTATGAGAGCATATTTTACCCTGACCAATACTTCGTCATCTTGTGGTGAGGGGGTTGGTATCTCCCTTATTTCAAAGTTGGTCCTTTCCTTTACCAGGAAAGCTGCTTTCATATTTCCAATTTGTTGATTATTTTTCTTGCTATATCAAAGAAAATTCTTTTGGGTTCATTATCTTCTTCCCTGAATATGATTGGCAAACCTTCATCGCCACTTATGCTCAATAGAGGATGAACAGGCAGCTCTCCGAGGATTTCTACATCCATTGTCTCCTGTAGCTTTTTAGCTCCACCGGTTCCGAAAATGTGGCTGATCTCACCGCAATTATCACATTTATAGTAACTCATGTTTTCGATTACACCTAATATGGTAACACCTTGACTTCTGAACATGTTAATGGCCTTCTTCACCTCTATAAGGGAGACATCCTGTGGAGTCGTTACGATTATTGAGCCATCCAGTTCTATAAGCTGAATAGAGCTCAGCTGGGCATCGCCCGTCCCTGGAGGAAGGTCTATCACGAGTACATCAAGGGGTGCCCAGTTTGTATCGTACAAAAATTGTTCATATGCCTTGTGAATCAGTGGCCCTCTCCAAAGCACTGGTTTTTCTTCTTCTATTAACTGACCCATTGACATTATTTTTAGACCAAAGCGCTTTGCAGGAATCATTTTGTTGTCTTCAACCATTGGCGCAAGACCATCTATACCAAACATTCTCGAAATAGAGGGTCCATATATGTCTCCGTCAAAAAGTCCTACCTGGAGACCTTGTAAGGAGAGGGCACCTGCCAAATTCGCCGCAACTGTAGACTTCCCCACTCCTCCTTTTCCGCTTCCTACGGCTATTACCTTTTTGACACCTTCAATCTTTCTTTCTTTGATCTTTTCCCTTTTTTCGAGATTGGGTCTGACAATTTCTTTATAAACCTTATTAATCTCAATTTTGTCCAAGTTAAACTCTTTGACTGCATCTAAAACCATGTTCTCAAAATTTCTCATTTCATCATCAGTGGCCGCGATGAGGGTAAGGGTCAGCCTGTTGCTTTCAAGGGATATATCCTTCATCAAGCCCAATTTAAAGAGAGTTTCACCAGTTACTGGATCCTTTAACTGGGTGAGTTTGGCGTAAACATCTTTGAAAGTACCCATTTTTCTCCTCCTTAAAGGTTAATTTTTTCATATAGTTTCGGCTTTTTAACTTCTTTAAAGCCAAGTTCTAAGAATTTGTTTGCAAGAGCGTCCCGCTCATTTTCTTCACCATGGGTAACTATTATCTTACAATCTTTGTCCAAATCTTGTACCCATTCAACCAATATTTTTTGGTCAGCATGGGCGGAGAATCCGTTAATGGTGTATACGGAAGCCTTGACAGCTATGGTTTCGCCGTAAATTTCTACTTCCTCTGCTCCATCTACAATCTCTCTACCAAGGGTTCCTTTTGCCTGGAAACCCACAAATACAACGGAGCATTCTTCTCTCCACAGGTTGTGCTTAAGGTGGTGCTTAATTCGCCCCCCTGTACACATGCCTGAACCTGCGATGATAATTGCACCTTTTTTGATATTATTTATTGCCATGGAAGATTCTTTACTTCTCGTAAAAAACAAATTTGAAAAACTAAATGGGTCTTTATGCTGTTTTAGCAGTTCCCTCGTCTCATCGTCAAAAACTTCCCTGTGAGCCATGAAGATATTAGTTGCAGAGATTGCAAGAGGACTATCAAGAAATACTTTCGTTTCTTTTGGAATTTCGCCCCTTTCCTTGAACTCCCTTATGTAATAAAGAAGATCCTGTGCCCTTTCGATTGCAAAAGCGGGGATTAATACATTTCCGTGCTCCACCGTGTTTTGTATTGCGTTTTTGAGTTCTTCGACGGATTCCTCGATTCCCTTGTGGTTTCTTGAGCCATATGTGGATTCTATAACCAGATAATTAGCGTCTTTCATTTTTATCGTTTCTGGGTCTCTGATGATTGGCTTGTTTCTATTACCTAGGTCACCGGAGAAAATAATTTTAGTTTTATTTGCAGATAATTCTAGGAAACTGGAGCCCAGTATGTGTCCGGCATCTCTCAGGGTGATTTTTAGTCCATCAAAAATTTCGTACTCTGTGTCATACTTTAAAGGAGGGGCGAAAAGGGTTATTGCAGATATTGCATCCTCCAAAGTGTAAAGGGGTTCCGGAGTTTCTATCCCTCTTCTCTGGTTTCTTTTTACCTGCACTTCATACTCTTCTGCTTGCAATTTCGCAGCGTCCATTAGAATTATCCTGGCAAGGTCCAGTGTGGCTGCGGTTCCTAATATTTTCCCTTGGAATCCGTCCTTGACAAGCTTTGGAAGCCTACCAACATGGTCGAGGTGTGCATGCGTTAGAATAACATAGTCCAGTTCGTAAGGATCAAAGGGGAGCGTTTTATAATTTTCTTCATCGAACTCCCCCTGAAATATTCCGCAGTCAATGAGGATCTTTTTATTTTTGAAATCAAGGAGATACATGGAACCGGTTACGGTTCCGCATGCTCCGAGGAAAGTTAACTCCATTTAAGAATTTCCCTTTTTACCCTTTCCTCAACCTTAGCTACATCATGATATGCTTTTTCAATGTCTATAGTCAGGAACTCCCCGTTAAGGTATATTAATTTCCCATTGACCAGTACCGCCTTAACATCGGTTGATTTGGCAGAATAAACTATATGTGAATAGGGATCGAACACCGGTCTCATATGAGGTGAATGGAGTGACAAAACAACGAGGTCTGCCCACTTTCCGCTTTCTATAGTACCTAATTTATCATGGAGTCCCAATGCAAGAGCTGCATTTTCTGTGGCCATTTTAAATATCTCTCTGCTCGAAAGAGATTCAGGGTTTAAATCCTTTACTTTCTGTAAAAGAGAGGCTGTTCTCATTTCCTCTATAATGTCTAAATTGTTGTTTGAACAAGCACCATCAGTACCAATTGTCACATTTATACCTTCTTTAATAAATCTTGTAACCGGTGCTATGCCGGATGCCAGTTTTGCGTTACTTTCAGGGTTATGGGATATATTTACCCTTTCATTTTTTATAATTTCAAACTCATCTTCACCTATCCAGACCGAGTGTGCTGCTATTACCTTTTCGCATAAAAAGCCTATTGATTTTAGATATGCAAAGGGGGTAAGGCCGGTCCTATTTCTTATCTCGTTAAATTCCCATTGTGTCTCAGCTACATGGATTAGTAATGGCATACCGAATTCCACTGCGAGTTCCTTTGATCTGAGAAGCGTTTCTTTACTCGTAGAATAAGGAGCGTGAGGGGCCACAGCAGGGAAAATGAAATTGTCTCTTTCGTAATTGAGGTAAAAGTTTTTCACGAAATCAAGGGTTTCGTTAGGGGTTTTAAAGGCTGGCGTTTCCCCGTCAATTATCCCTTCACCGAGCACCGCTCTTATACCTGCTTCTTTAACGATTTCAGCGGCAGTGTCTTCGAAGAAATACATATCAACATAAGTAGTTATACCTGATGAGATCATTTCAGCCAGGGCAAGGGGTAAAGTGTTTCTTATAAAATCTCTGTCGACAAGTTTGAGTTCAGTGGGCCAGATATATTTTTCTAACCATTCCTTGAGCGGGAGGTCATCTGCCATTCCTCGCATTCCAACCATAGCAGCGTGGGTGTGGGTGTTTATGAATCCTGGGGCGATTATGGCGTCCTTGAAGTCATATATTAAAGATGCATCCTTCTCCTGTATTTCGTTTACCTTTCCTACCTTCTTGATGGTGCCGTTTTCTACGAGAATGTACCCATTTTCAATGTACTCTTTATAGTTTAATATTACAAAGCGTGCTTTTAAGATTAATTTCTCACACATTGTAACCAAAGCTTCTTAATTTTTCCTTACCCTCTTCTGTTATCATTTCGGGTGTCCATTGAGGTTCCCAGGTAATTTCAACTGTAATATTACCGATTCCATCAATCTCCTTTAGTTTCTCTTTAACCTCTTCTGGAAGAGTATTGGCTAATGGACATCCCCGAGCGGTTAGTGTCATAATGATGTTTACGTCGTTTCCATTTATTTCTATCCCATATATTAGTCCAAGGTTGTAAATGTCTATCGGTATCTCGGGATCATATATCTCTTTGAGCTTTTGAATTACTTTCTCTTTCAAGTTCATGCATTCTACCTCCTGGTTTTACTAATTATATCCTGGCTATTTTGAATTTTGAAAATTTTGGTGGCAACATTAAAATTTTCACAAAACTATGATAAAAAGAGTCCTCGAGTATTATACTCAACTTTTCAAAACTCTCAGAGATCCCGCGAAGCTGAGAAAAGGTTATATTTTTACGGGTAGCGAGGACTATCTTATGGATTTAGCAGTGGATACTATTTGTAATACCATCCAGGCGGAAAAAGTTATGATTGATGCGTCATCCAGGGAATTTGACACTTCTATGGGAATTCATATTCAAGGTGGCCTCTTTCAAAAAAGAAAACTTCTGGTAATCAAATTTGTGGATAAGGAGAAAAAGGTTAATGAGTTTTTGCCACTTCTATTGAAAACAGGAGAATATTTTGTATTTTTCTGTGAGAATTTTAATGCTTCAAGTTTGCCTGATGGAGTTGAAAAAGTATTATTTCCCCAACTTGATTACGAATCCTTAAAACGGTGGATTAACGATAAACTCTTAAAAATGGGAAAGAAATGTGAAACTACCGCGTTGTTAGACAGGTTAGCCTTTCAGATACCACAAAGTCTTCGATTTGCTTCAAATGAGTTAAAAAAACTTGAACTTTATACAATGGGAAAAAGCTTCTTAAAAACTGAAGATTTAAAAGTTTTGAGTGAATATGAGAAGGGAAGCCTTCGGGAAGTCATTTCTGATATACTATCGGGAAATAGTACATATTTTAAAAAGCTTCAAGTAACAATGAGAGAGATACAGTCTCCAGTTTATGTAACCTCAACTTTCATAAACATCTTCATGGACAGTCTAAAGGAAGCTCCAAAGACAGGGTCTAAAAATGTAAGGTCCTCTTCTGGCTATGGTGGTAACCTTCTGAAGGATAATTTCTCTCGCACTGACATTCTCCGAATGCTGGCTCTGGCGGTTAAGTTTGATAGTATATTAAAGAGCATGACCGTAGAAAAGGATGTCATTCTTTATGAGATGGCTTTAAATTTTAAGATCAATGCTGGTATTAATTAGTCTTTTATTTATTATTAGCCAGTCTCCTGACCAATTGTCAAAAGAAATGGAACTTGACTATTTAATTCTTAATAAGAAATACCCAGAGGCACTTGAACTAGCAAAGGAGCTTTACTCCCAAACCGGTGATCTTACCTTTTTAAAGAAAATTACTCTTTTGGAGTTCTTGAATGGGAATGAAGAGCGCGGTATTGAAAGTGGTTTGAAATATCTTGAGAATGTTGTCGATTCGGCAATTTTCTTCTTATTGGCTAATGTCCTAAAGGTAAAAGGGAACTTGCTTTTGCTGGATAAGGTGTTGGATAAACATAAGGATAATGACACTGTAGACCTGTATCGCGGTTATTTGTACTATGAGATTGGTGACTTTGATAAGGCTTATAGCTTTATGTCTAGACGCAAAGAGCTTATTTTAGAGAAGGTTTTTTTTGCCCCAGCTTATTTATACATTCTTATGGAATTAAATAAAGAGGAAGAACTTAGTGATTTCGTTGAATTAGTCCCAGAACCCACCTTGGAATTGACCTATGCTAAAGCTCTTTTCTTATGGTGCGTTGGTAAGAACCAGGAGGCTTTAGAAAGGTTCAATAAAGTTTTTGAGGAGTATGAATATAGAGATCTTTACTTCCTCCAAGCGTATATGACGTTTCTTGAAGAAATTGGTGATTTTCCAAAGTCAGATTCCCTTGCAGAGTTGTTGATCTCCTTGAGCCCATTAAACGGAGAAGTACGGAAGGCCGTTGGAATACATTACTACAACGTTGGAAATTTCATGGCTTCTTTTACATCTCTGCTCATTGCCGGTAGTCTTTTAGAGGGTGATGGCGAAATCCATTACTATCTGGCAAGGTTATTAGTAGCTTCAAGGTCTTTTCATGATGCTTTATCTGAGATTGACAAAGCTTTGAAACTCGATCCTTACTCGAAGGACTATAGATATTACAGGATCTATATTCTACTTAATATGGATAGTGTTGGACTTGCTATGAGGGAAGTATATAACCTACAAGCTCAAGGGATTAAAGAGGGTTACTTTTACTACCTCAAGGCTCAGTGCCTTGATAAAATGGGAGACTTTAAAGGTGCTCATGAGAATTTCAAAGTGGCTCTTCTCAAAGACAGCACAAACCTAAAAAGGTATCGGGATTTTCTTCTGCACGCCAAGGAGAAGAAGATTGATATTGATTTTGAATTTTATTTGAGAAAGGCACTCGGTGTCTGCGAAAGCGCATCTGACTCCATAGATGTATCTTCCCTGGCTTTAGAATTGGGTAAGTATGACATTGCTATCGAAATTCTTGAGGGTTTTGCCAGTAAAGACTCAATCACCCCCGAGGTTTTAAATAACCTGGCTTATGCTTTATGTGAAGCAAATAGAGACTTAGAGAAAGCTTTAGGTTTTATTGATAAGGCTCTGGAATTGGAGCCGTATAAGTATGAATACATTGATACTAAGGCTTGGATCCTGTATAAACTGGGAAGAATTGAGGAAGCAAGATACTATATACAGATGGCTATAGAATTGGGCGGGGAGAAGAAAGAGGAGATCAGGTATCACTGGGAAGTGATAAATGGAAAGAAATGGGATAAATAAACACGTTGTAATAGTTACAGGTAAGGCAGGATCTGGAAAATCAACAGTTTGTAAGATACTGGAAAAAGTAGGCTTCAAGGTCATAGATGTAGATAAAATAGCTCATAGTTTACTTGATGAACTGAAAGAAGTTTTAATTGATAAGTTTGGTAAATCCATTTTATCACCCTTGGGAAATATAGACAGGAAAAAGCTGGGAGAAATTGTTTTTAGAGACGAGTCCAGAATGAAAGAGCTTGAAGAGGCAATACACCCCCACCTTTCGGATCGAATTAGAAAGGAAATTGAGAAGTTGAGTGGCAATATAGCTATAGACGTGGCAATTCCGGGAAAGCTCGGTATTTTTGATCTTGCTGATTTTACAATTTATCTTAGTGTTGACGAAAGCAACTTGATCAAAAGGCTTATTGCTAAAGGTTGGTCTGAAGAAAAAATTTATTCTATTTTGAGACAGCAACAACTGGAACAGCCTCTAGGCCGGGTATATGAATTGAGTAATAATGGTGATCTTAGTTCTTTGGAGAGGACTGTGCTTGATATTATTAAGAAAGAGGGGCTTGTGCCTTGAACTTCTTTGAGCTATTAAGACTTACAAGACCGTTGAATCTTTTAATTGTGATTTTCGCAACCATAGTCTCCTTTTCTATTACCGGAACTTATACGGATTTTTCCCTTTTTCTGAGGTTTCTGACGCCGCTTGTTCTTCTGGCTGCTTACGGAAATGTTCTCAATGACATTATGGATTCTGAACTTGACAAAAGAAACCACCCAGAGAGGCCTATTCCTCGCGGTACTGTGAAAATTAATGATGCTTTTTATTTTTCAATTCTTGTCTTTTTAATGCTGATTTTCTCGATTTTTCTTGTTCCATCGGTGAAAGTTCGGTTATATTTTTTTGTGGGTTTGATACTTATTTTTTTGTACGACATTGTTCTTAAAAAGTTTCTGCTTATTGGTAATTTTGTTGTGAGTCTGCTTACTGCGTATCCATTCGTTATAGTGGCTGTTGCATTTAAAAAATTAGATAAACTCTGGTATCCTGTTATTTGCGCAATTTTGTTTAATCTTGTAAGAGAAGCTGTAAAAGATGCACAGGATTTCGTGCACGACGCGGAATTTGGGTACAGGACGTTTCCTTATTTTGTTGGTTACAAAGGGGTAAGAGTATACTCTATAGCTCTGCTTATCCTTCTGGTCGCATTGAGTTTAGTGGCATTCAAGGGTGGTTTTGGAGGATGGGTATTTCTTATATACATGATTTTTCTATGGTGCTCTGCCATTATTGCCATATTACGAGTTAAAGCCTTTTCCAAGTTGAGCATGTTGTTAAAGGCCTTTATGATTTTAATACTCCTGGGTTTTCTAATTGGAGGTAAAGGATGAAGATTGGTTTTGTATCAGATACTCACGATCATAAGGAAAATATTATTAAAATCTTCAAGGTTTTTCAGGAAGAGGGTATCAAGAATGTATTCCACCTTGGCGATCTAATTTCACCCTTTAACTTTAAGTTCATAAGGGAGGTTTATTTCGGGAATCTCTATATGGTTTTTGGTAACAATGATGGTGAAAAGCTTTTCCTGACAGAGCAGGCAAAGGCCTTTGGAGTTTCAATATTAAAACATCCGGAGGTTTTGGATATTAACGGCTTTAAAGTTGTGGCTATGCACGAACCATTTATGATAGAGGAACTTGCAGGTAGTGGAAAATTTGACGTGGTTGCTTACGGACATACTCATAAAATACACCTTGAAAGGATAAACAACACTTTAATTGTAAACCCCGGAGAAGCATGTGGCTATCTTACAGGTAAGGCAACCTTTGTAGTAGTTGAAACTAAAACACTGGAATATGAAATTAGGGAGGTAAAGAATGAACGGGATTGATATTTTTACCCTCGTTTTACTCTCCTTTTTCGCTTTAAGGGGTATACTTGTGGGATTTATAAAAGAGGTCCTTTCTCTTGTAGGGTTAGTTGTAGCTGTATTTGTATCGCTAAAATTTAGCGATTTAATGTCCTTTTATCTTAAGGGAATTAAAGATCCTTTGCTATTAAAGGTTGCAAGCATTCTTATCCTTTTTGTTCTTGTAATTTTTCTTACCCAGCTTGTCATATTTCTTATCAGGAAAGCACTAAAGCCCACCTTTATTAGTGTGCTTGACCGGTTATTAGGATTCTCGCTGGGTTTGTTAGAAGGTATCATCGTATCTGGTACTATCCTTTACTTTGCAGGAAGGTTTGAGATAGTGAAGCCTTACATCGAGAAAAGTAAATTCTCAATAAAAATTTCAAACATTTATGAGCAATATGCACTTAAATATTTTGGTGAACTCAAGGAATTTTTCAGTAAGCAGGCTGAGGGATGAATATGAATGGCGTAAAAGTTGTATGGTATGAGGGAGAAAAAGCAAATGAGAGACCGAAGGCCATAATAATAAATGGAAAAGCCTTGGAGGTTACCAAATGGATACCAGTAGGAGTTGTAAGGGATTTTCTGGGAAAAGAGAGGGAAATACACAAGGTATTTCTTGAAGATGGGTCATGTTATCGGATCGAGTATGCAAGGGAGAGAGATGAATGTGTGGTGGAGAAGCTGAGAAGCTTTTAAAGGAAGCAGAGCGAGTTTTATCTAATGCTTACTCACCTTATTCGGGGTATAGAGTAGCTGCAGCAGTACTATCAAAAGATGGAAGAATTTTTACCGGCGTGAATATCGAAAATAGCTCCTATGGACTAACAATTTGCGCTGAGAGAGTAGCTATTTTTAACGCTGTCTCTGCGGGTTGTAAAAATTTATCTATGATAGCTATTGTATCGGATAATCCCGATATACCCCCATATCCCTGCGGGGCATGCAGGCAGGTAATGGCTGAATTCAACAAAGACATTAAGATTGTAATAAAGAAGTCTGAAAAAATTATAGAATTGAGCCTTACCGATCTTTTACCCTATTCTTTCGATTTTAAAAAGTAAGCCAGTTGTCCACAGGCTCCCTTTATGTCTGTGCCTTTTGACTTTCTTAAAGTAACAGCACGTTTGATTTTTTTTCTTAGTTTGTTTAAGAAGATTTCTACTTCCTCTTCCGTAGGTGCACGAAAAGGACTGTATGGATGTGGGTTAAATGGTATCACGTTAACTTTAGAAGGTATTTCATTTGCATATTCAGCAAGAGCATTTATGTCCTCTTTTGAATCATTAACCCCCGGAATGAGAATGTATTCGAATGTTATCCATCTTTGTTTCTTTTCATAGTAGGTTAGTAAACTCTTCTTTAGATCATCGAGCGTATATTTCCTCGCTATAGGCATTAATCTCTCTCGTTTTTCCTGGGTTGCTGAGTTTAAAGAAACAGCAAGTTTGAATTGTTCAGGTTCTTCTGATAATTTTATTATTCCCGGTATTATTCCAGCCGTGGATATGGTTATTTTTCTTGCACCGATTCCAAAGGCGAAATTACTGTTAATTATCCTTGCACTCTCAATTACCTCTTCATAGTTTAAAAAAGGCTCCCCCATTCCCATGAAGACCACATTTGTAATTCTTAATTGAACATAGTCTCTAACTATCCGAACCTGTTCCAGAATCTCGTAAGATTTTAAGTTTCTCGTAAATCCGAGTCTTCCTGTAGCACAGAATTGGCACTTAAGTGGGCATCCTACTTGAGATGAGACGCATATGGTATTTCTACCTGCATCTGGGATAAAGACTGACTCAACTTGATCACCATTCTCCAATTCTATTAGAAACTTGATGGAGCCGTCATTTGAGTGAAGGATGGACACTGGTTTTGCTCTGGTTATGCTGAAACTTTCGGAGAGGAATTTTCTTAAAGATTTTGGTAGATCAGAAAAGTTTTCAATATTATTTTCACTTTTTGCCCATATCCACTTGAGGACTTGATTTTTCCTGTACAGCGGGGAATTTAATTCTAAAAGGATTTTTTCTAATTCGTGTGGCTTCAGAGATATAAGGTTAATGGACATTCAGATGAGTTTTGCTGGTTTCAATACCCAGACCTCCATAGAAGGGGGTATTTCTTCTATCGTTACTGTGGATTCAAAAAGTTTTACAGGGCATTTTGCAAGGCTTGTAAAAGCATCGACTTCCGCAAGTGGCAAGTCGCACGCATCGGTCTTAAATCTCATGGGTATGACTATGGATGGTTCAATTTGATACACTACTTCCCATGCATCTTTTATGGGTAATGTGTCATATCCTCCCACAGGTATGAAGAGTATATCAACAGGTCTTCCGATTTCGCGAATCTGCTCTTTTGTCAAGATGTGACCTAGGGCGCCCAGGTGAGTTATTCGGACTCCTGCAATTTCTATGTTAAAGACCATGTTTGAGCCTCTAACATTTCCTTCAGCATTGTCATGATAAGTATGAATTCCTTTGAATCTTAAGAAGGGAAATTCTGCAAAAGTCTTTTCTCCTTCCACTTCTACAAGCCTTGGGTTTCCGGGTATTTCTTTCCAAGCGCCCTGATCCATGTGAGCGTGACTTACAGTTACGAAATCTGTTTCTACATCAATTGGCGCATACTTAATAGAGTTGTTAAGAGCCATATGTTTATAGGGATCTGTTAGTATCTTTATACCTTTAGATTCTATTATGAAAGCTGCGTGGCCCAAGAAGGTAATTTTGATGGGGGTCTCAAGTTTTAAGGGTCTTTCAATCTCTTTTTGTGGGACCTCTAACTTTTCTTCTACGGCCTCTACTAATATATTAGGTTCAGCAGAACCTTTTTCTATTTCCCTATCTGTTAAAACAGGTTTTAGCTCCTCTTCCTGTACTCCTTCATCTCGTGGGAAAAGCTCAATTGTTGGTAAGTGTTCTTCCTGAGTCTCTGCCTGTTCATCCTTTTCAGCGACCGCACTGGGTGATTCCGCCAGGATCTTGAACTTTACCTCAAGAACTTCAAGAGCGGATCTTAAATCTTGTATTTCTTTGAAGTATTTTCTCATCTCAAAGCCTACAACCTCAGCAATTCTCTCTGCCAGAGGGGACTCGAGGAGAAGATCTTTGGCGCTTTTAGAGACTATTTCGGAGATTTTTTCTTTTAGTTGGTCTGTTATGAAGTCACTGTTGTTTTTCACTAGTTCCTGAACTATTTTCTTTAACCCATCTTCTGATTCATAAAGATTTTTTAGCGTTTTTTCTATATTCTTTCTTATGTCCTTTTGATTTTTTTCTAGCACTTCCGAAGAAAGCCTTTTAAGCTCTTCTTCAAATATGTGGGTTTCCTCTTCAATAAACCTTTTAATACGTTCATCTAAAGTTTCCCTTATCTGTTGTAGATCAAGGGCCTTGGCAACGTACTCGTTTAACTGGGTTTCTATTTCCTTTAATTTGGTGTTAAAGAGTTCAAGGACTTCTGACTTTTTCCCTTCGAATTCTTTTTGAATTTCCTCCTTCTGTTTTTGAAGTAGCTCATTTAACTCTTCGGTCTTTGCTGATATGACGTTTTTTATAGATTCGTTTAGCTGATTATTGATATATTCTTCGTTAATTTTTTCAGTATAGGATTTAACGAGTTCTTCAGCTTTATTTTTTGCTTCCTGAAGGATTTTTTCCACATCGTTGAAAGTGTTTTTGAAGAGGCCCGATAGGGCCTCTTCAATTTCTTTTCTGATGTTTTCAAATATTTGTTCCCAGCTTAAATCCATGTTATTACTCCCTGAGATTGAAAAAATCCCTTATTATTTGTTCAAGATCAGGCTTTCCAATCTCCTGTAGCTCGTATCTTACTCTTACGTATGGCTTGTTGAGGTTCAATATTTTTCCGAGATTGATTGGTGTAGCAACTATCACAAGGTCAGCAGGAACTGAGTTAATGGTTTCTTCAAGTTCCTTCAATTGTTTTGCTGAATAACCCATAGCTGGTAGAATCACCTCCAGTTGCGAGTACTTCTCGTAGGTCTCCTTTATCGACCCAACTGCATAGGGCCTTGGATCCACTATTTCTGCCGCACCGTACTTTTCAGCCGCCACATAACCCGCACCATATGCCATCTCTCCATGGGTTAATGTTGGACCGTCCTCTATGACAAGAACTTTCTTTCCCTTAATTTTCTCATGATCCTCCACAAAAATCGGAGAAGCAGCTTCGATTATAATGGCTTTGTGATTTGAAGCCCGTGCGTTTTCTCTTACCACTTGGATGTCTTCGGGATAAGCAGTTTCAATTTTGTTAATGATTATCACATCTGCCATCCTAAGATTTGTTTCTCCGGGATGATACGTTACCTCGTGGCCCGGCCTGTGGGGGTCTGCAACGACAATGTGAAGATCTGGCTTAAAGAATGGGAAGTCATTATTTCCACCATCCCAGAGTATTACATCTGCTTCCTGTTCTGCTTGTCTCAAAATCTTCTCGTAGTCAACACCTGCATATACTACATTTCCACGATCAATGTGAGGTTCAAATTCTTCCCTTTCTTCAATTGTACAATTATGTTTGTCAAGATCCTCGTGAGAGCCGAACCTCTGTACCACCTGTTTTGTAAGATCCCCATAAGGCATTGGATGCCTTATAACCACAGTTTTTTTACCCAGTTTCTTAAGAATTTCTGCGACTTTTCTCGTGGTTTGGCTCTTACCGGAACCTGTTCTTACTGCACACACTGATATCACCGGTTTTGAAGATTTAATCATCGTGTGTTCGGGTCCAAGAAGCATAAAACTGGCACCAGCTGCCATGGCTCTGGAAGCTCTATTCATAACATACTCATGAGAGACATCGGAGTAGGCGAAAACTACAAAATCTACCTTGTACTTTTTAATCAGTTCTTCCAGTTCGTCCTCATGGTATATGGGAACACCTTCAGGGTATAACTTTCCCGCCAGTTCTGGCGGGTATTTTCTCCCTGCAATGTCTGGAATTTGGGTTGCTGTAAATGCAACGACTTCAAATTCTTCATTGTCCCTGAAAAAGACATTAAAGTTATGGAAATCTCTTCCCGCAGCACCCATTATGATTACTCTTTTCTTCATATTAATTCCCTCCTTTATATACTTTTCAGGACGTCCCTAAATATTTCAAGGGCTATATCGACCTCTTCTTTATTTATAGTTAGGGCCGGGCACCATCTTACCGTGTTTGGTCCTGCGCCCAATAGTAACAAGCCCTTGTAAAAACATTCATCAACAATCTTGTTTCTTAATTTTGGGTCTTGCATTTTTGTGTTTTTGTCTTTCACTATTTCAACTCCAATCATTAATCCAAGTCCCCGGACATCCCCAATAAATTCAAATTCATTCATTAATTTTTGGAGCTCTGCTTTAAGGTAGTTTCCTACAATTCTTGCATTTTCAACAAGTTCTCTCTCAAGAAGTTCTATTGTTTTTAGCGCAGCCACACAGGATACAGGATTCCCACCGAAAGTACTTGCATGGGTTCCCGATTCCCAATCCATTAAGGACTTGCGGGCAATTGTAGCACCGAGAGGGAATCCGGATGCAATTCCCTTTGCTACAGTGACTATATCGGGGATGATATTGAAGTGTTCAATTGCAAACATTTTTCCTGTCCTTCCCATACCCGCCTGTACTTCATCATCAATGAGTAAAATATCGTATTTTTCAGCTAAGTTTTTAAGTTTCGGGAAGAAGTCTTGTGGTGGAACAACATATCCACCTTCACCTTGTATAGGCTCAAAAATGAAAGCTGCAACCTCTTCTGGCGGTGCTACAGTCGTAAAAATATAATTTTCAATGTAGTCAATAATAGTATCAGATAATCTTTCCGGGGCAACACCCATAAATGGTCTATATGGATTCGGGTACGGTACGTGAACGACTTGAGGAACAAGCGGGCTGAAGTATCTTCTGTGAATTGACTTGGAGGCAGAAATACTCATGGTCCCAAAAGTTCTTCCGTGGAAAGCACCTAAGAAGGCTATAAATATAGGCCTTCTGCTTTTGTACCTTGCCAATTTTAGTGCGGCTTCATTTGCTTCTGCACCAGAGTTTGAGAAAAATACTCTCTTATTTTTAGATCCCGGTGCAATTTCAGCCAACTTCTCCGCAAGGCGAATCTGGTACGGATAATAAAAGTCTGTTCCAGACATGTGAATAAGTTTTGTAACCTGATCCTGCACAGCTTTTACGATTTCTGGATGACAGTGCCCCGTTGTTAGAACTGCAATCCCTGCTGTCATGTCCAGGAATCTGTTCCCATCTACATCGTAAACCCAAACACCCTCGCCTCTTTCAATGACTGCAGGGTATGTTCTTGTGTAAGATGGCGATATATACTCCTCATCGAGTTTTAGGAGTTCCTTTGCCTTTGGACCAGGAAGGTCAGTTATTATCTCCGGTTTTATTGCCATTTAGCCTCCTTTTTCCTTAAGTGATTATAACTTAAGAAGTTTGAATAGTCAAAGGTAAATCTTTATCATATTTAATCGAGGAGGGAAGATGGATAGAGGCGGAAAAAAGAAACAGGAGAGTCAAAAAGGGAAAAAAGAAGCTAAATCCACTGTACTTACTATTAAACCATATCTAGTTTTAATCATATATGTGCTTCTCGCTCTTATGATTTATGGTCCTTTTTTATCCCCTGATAAAAATTTGATGGGAACAGACTGGCACAATGGAGGGTATGCGAATTGGGTTTTCATGAGAGATTTCATTAAGGAAAACGGAAAGCTTGCTCTCTGGAACATTTTTATCTTTTCAGGAATGCCCACTTTGGGTGCCTTTTTCCCGGAAATATTAACTATCAGGTTTTTAAGTACTTTTCTTCTTCCAGTTCACGTTGCGCATGTCTTGGGTTTCATAATTCTGCTAGTGGTTGCTGGTATGGGGATGTATTTTTTACTGAGAGAACTGTATAAAGATGATTTGACTGCTTTCTTAGGAGGCATGCTCTACGGTTTTTCCGGAGTACTTGTTTCTACCACTTACGCCGGGCATCTCGGAAGATTAACGAGTATGGCATTGCTTCCTTTATATGTGGTTTTACTGAAGAGGGGAATGGATTCCGGGAAGCTTAAATGGTTTATTTTAATGGGTACAGTAGTAGGTATATCATTTCTAAATGGACACCCTCAGATGACCTACTACGGTGTCCTATTTTTAATTGCATTTTTCATTTTTTACAACTTCACAACTGGTAATAAATTAACATCGGGTACTTTCTATAAATTTGTTCTATTTTCCCTCCTTGGAGGCATGGTTGCTGCACTAATCTATAGTTTCTATCTTTTCCCTGTTTTCGAGAATCTTCCATTTACAGCCCGTGGGGCAGAGAGAGGCTATGAGTATGCCGTTAGCTGGTCTATGCCTCCTGAGGAAATATTGAATTTAATAACTCCCAGATTTTCTGGCGTCCTAGATGGTTACTGGGGGAGAAGTTACTTTAAGCTCCATTCAGAGTACATAGGAATCATTACCCTTGTTTTCTCTCTGGTTGGGGTTCTTTATAAGTTCAAAAGAGATAAGTTTGTTAAGTTCCTTGCTGTTTATTCGATTTTTGTTTTGTTATATGTATTCGGCGGTTACACACCATTCTTTAGGATATATTACTACATTTTGCCCCTTGTGAAAAAATTTAGAGCACCTAATTTAATGTTTTTCATTTTCGATTTCATAAATGTTCTCATAGCAGCAAGCTTGATAAAAGAAGCTGTGCGGGGCGAACTGGATTTAAAGAGGTTTTTAAGGTGTTCATTCTATGTTTTAGGCTTCTTCCTGGTGGTGTTTTTAACTTTTGCTATCTTTAAGGGTTCGATAGTTCAGATTTTCTCGGGAATTCTACAGCGTGCCCGAGAGGTTTCTAATG
>JBDRYG010000033.1:0-17608 GCA_039803305.1 Caldifarciminota bacterium | reverse complement strand
CCAGAAGGTCTAAGTATATTTCTGCAGACTGAGGGTATCCTATGTCAAGGTATGTTCTCGCGATGTAAAGGTATTTTTCGCCTTTAAATCTTGTAATTCTCTTTTCGAGTTCCTGTGCTCGTTCGATAAGTGGAGAATAACTATATCTATTTTTAAAATTGTTTATGTATTTCATAGCCTCTGCCAGCTCTTCAGTGTCTCTCCCTATATTTTTGTTCCTAAGGATATAGCATTCTGCGATATCTAGGAGTGCTTCCGGTATGTACTCACTAGTGGAAAAGGTTGTTATCAAGAATTGATATTCTGAAATAGCATCATCGAAATTTTTCATTTCTTTATAGGATCTTGCTAAGTAGTACTGCGCATTATCAACACTATCGCTAAGAGGGTATTTAAATATAAACTGCTTGAAAAGCTCTGCAGAACGGCTATACTTTCTGGCCTGGAAATACGAGTATGCTCGGGAGTAAAGTGTGTCTGGAGTTACAATCTCTTTTTCAGCCTTTTTCCCAAAGGTACCTGAAATTAATATTAACGTTAAAATATGAAACATAAGCTCTTCCCTTTTATAAAATTATAAAGGCGTAGCTTTGATTATTTAAATTTTACTTTTGTAAAGATGAAGATGGACATGACTCCGAAACTCGCAACGGTCCCCCAGATTAGGATTGGTTTTTTCAAAAAGGCGTCTATTAATATCCCACCTATAAGTGGAGCTACTGCCCATGCGAGACCTTCTACAAAACCCAAAAAGCCTATGTAGACCCCTCTTTTGTCTTCCGGGGCAAGTATAGCGGTTATGGAAGTTAGAAGTGGCATAGCCAGCATTTCACCTAATGTTAAAATGAACACACCAGCAGCGAAGTCAGTAAAGGATTGCGCGAAAGAAAAGGAAAAATAACCCATAGAGTAGAGTAATGACCCTAATATTAATCCTTTTTTGTAGCCAATTTTTTCTATGAGCTGAACAACTAATAGTTGGAGGAAAACAACCATAAAGCCATTTATACTGTAAAGGTATCCTATTTGGGTATTGTTTAAGCCCCTGCTTTTAGAAAAGACTGATAAAGTAGATATTAGCTGTCCCATTAAGAGTGATAAAACGAATGTTCCAGCTATGAATGTGAGAAAGTTCCTATCCAAGAAAATTGAAGTAAATTTGGTGTTTTTATTGCTTGGTACCCTAAGTTGACTTTTTGTTTCTCTAAGAGTAAGACTAAGCAGGGTAAGACACAAGATCTGAATTAGGAAAGAAATAAAGAAAGTTAGAGCGTAAGAATATCTTGATATAAATCCTCCAATTGCTGGACCGATTGCAAAACCGAGATTACCTCCCACTCGAATTATGCTATAGGCAAAAGGTCTATCTTCTTCCTCGATATTTTTAGCTATGAAAGTGTCGGAAGCTGACATGAAAAAGCTTATACCTCCTGAATTCAGCAGGAAAAAGATGAAAAAAAGTAAAGGACTTGCATTAAGCCAGATTAATATTGAAAAGCCGAGGAACCCTGCAGCTCTTAATATAAGCCCGTACTTCATTATTCGCTCGGGAAGATATAGATCGGTAAGTTTCCCAGCGTATGCACGCATGAAAGAGCCGAGTATGGAAGCAACTCCTATAATAGAACCAACCACGGTCATAGGCACATTTTTTACATTGTATAGATAAATGTTGAGGAAAGGTATACTTATTGCGTAACTTGCAGATTGAAGCCCACGTATGATTGATAATACATAAAGTTTTAGCTTAGTTTCTTTTGTCATAGGTATATTTTAAAGGGACTTGTTCGCATTATGAACTGTTCTATATGCTAACCAAATATTATTTGAATGCTTTTGCTTTCGGGTTTATATTATAAACAATGCTACAATATATCAGGAGGTGCCATGAATTCCCATATGAATACCCCCCTTTGGGAAAATTTTTTTGCAGAGAGAACAAAATGGATAAAAAGCAGTGTAATAAGAGAGCTCTTAAAGTTAACTCAGCAACCTGATGTAATTTCCTTTGCCGGCGGTTTGCCAGCACCTGAACTTTTCCCCATCGAAGAAATAAAGAAAGCAAGTATTGAGTTACTGGAGAAAGAAGGTCAAAGGATGCTACAGTACGGACCTACGGAAGGTTACCCACTTCTTAAAGAGGAAATAGCAAAATATATGAAAAAGATGGGTGTTGAGTGTACACCTGATGAAATTCTACCTACCAGCGGATCCCAGCAGGCCCTTGATCTTGTGGCAAAAATTTTTATTAACGAAGGGGATCTGATTTTGGTCTCCAAACCAACTTATTTGGGGGCACTTCAGGCGTTTAACTCATACGGTCCTCGATATGTAGGTTCGCTGATGGATGATGACGGTTTGATTCCCGATGATGTTGAAAAAATTCTGAAAGAGCATAGGCCCAAGTTCATGTATGTCATTTCAACATTTCATAACCCCGCTGGTGTAACAATGCCTTATGAGAGAAGAAAAAAATTAGTAGAACTCGCCGAGAAATATGATACTTTTATTATAGAGGATGATCCTTATTCGAGACTGCGGTTTGAAGGAGAGGACATTCCTCCTCTTGCATCGTTCTCAAGGGAAAGAGTAATCTATCTTGGCACTTTTTCAAAGGTGCTTGCTCCTGGTTTTAGACTTGGCTGGATAGTAGCCCCTAAAGCCGTAATGACGAAACTTATTCAAGCAAAGCAAGGGACTGACCTCCATACAGGTACTTATGTTCAATATCTTGCAGCACACCTTTGTGCACAAGATCTAATAGAAACTCACTTAAATAAAATTAGAGATGTATATAGAAATAGAAGAAACATAATGCTCGAGGCTATGGATAAATATTTCCCTAGCGATGGTTTCCATTGGACCAGACCGCAGGGGGGACTTTTCTTGTGGGTTATTATGCCTGAAAAACTTGATGGTGCAAAGCTACTTGAAAAGGCTGTTGAGAGGAAGGTTGCTTATGTTCCTGGAAATGCTTTTTACCCCGACCCTGAAGAGGGCAAGAATACAATGAGATTGAATTTTTCAAACATGAGAGAAGATCTAATAGTTGAAGGTATCAGGAGGCTTGGTGAATTGCTCAAGAAAGAGATTTAGTTTTATCTCCTTAGTTTAATATTAAACCTTGCCTTCTGAATAGAAGTCTTTTGTGGTGGTTTTTGGCTGTGTTACTAAGCCTTTTGTGGAGCTACTGATAGTTACAGGTTGGTGGTCTCTTTACTTTAACAAGGCTATTTTTTGGGATTAGTTGTTATTATTCTATTTTATCGCGCAAGGGATAGGTTTAGTTATATTCTTTCAATTACATTGATGCCCCCTGCTATCTTTGAGTGTAGATTATAAGTGAAACTGTCTTAATGCCTATTTGCTCGGGGGTACATATAAATTTACTTTTTTACCTCTTTAGTTTGTGTTCTTATTGCTCGAAAATTTGGGTCCGTTTACAGTTATATCAAGATATACAAGTGTATTAATTCTTAGATCATGCCTTGCTTTAAAAAGCAAATCCAAGAAATTAAGTGTCTTTAGTTGCGTGAAAGTCAGTTGAATGGCAAATTTAATTTATTAATAGAAATAGATTTAAGGGAAACTCGTTTTACTTGAGATGAGTAGTAAAGTTTCTAAGCTGTATATGTCTTAGTTTTTCATGGAAAATTCAGATCTTGACATAAAAGAAAAATTGCATTAATATTTTTAAGCTGGGGGTATTATGGATAATTTTAAAATAATGTTTGTATGTCTAGTATTCTTGATTATGGCTCTTCTCAGTTGTAAAAGGGAAGAGCAAGAGTGCGAAGTTGATTGTGACTATGTAATTTCTCATGAGCTCGAAATTGCAATTCCTGAAAGCGGAACTCCCACAGCATGGATTTATATCATTGGAGGAAATAGAAGAGGCACTAAATATGTTGCTCCTTGGGGAAACGATTCAAATGATGGATCTTTTGAACATCCATGGAAAACCCTCCGTCATAGCGTATCACAGTTGGTACCAGGTGATACACTTATTGTTTTACCGGGAAATGGAAGGTCAAGACCCTTGATTATGGGTATGAAAGAAGTACGGACAGCCTTTGATCTAAGTGGACGTAGCTATATATGGATGGAAAATCTGGAAATAACTCACTATCCATGTGGTAGAGGTAATACCATATATTTCTGGGATGGAATTGCGGCATTAGATTCCCCTGCCCATAACCTCGTTTTTAAAGACATTTATATTCATCATATAGATGGATTTGGCATGAATTTTTGTGATATAGACTCCGTACAAATTCTGAATTGTAGGCTGGAATACTGTGGATTTGGTGCTCTTGGAGGTCCACCACCACAACATGGTGGGTGGAGACACGTGGTTATTCGTGGATGTACACTGTCTTATAGCGGTCATTACTATAGGGGCACTAATGATGCAAGGCCAGCCTACGATCGACCAGATGGGTTTGGAATAGAGCCATCCTCAGGTCCTATTCTCATTGAGAACACAATAGCAGCCCACAATTATGGTGATGGGATCGATTCTAAGGCAGAGAGTACAACTGTTATAGGATGTATAGTTGCCAATAATACTTGCGATGGAATAAAGTTATGGGGAGATGGGAGTAAGATGATCAATTGTCTCATTTATGGGCGTGGTGACGGAGATAATACTCGTTCTCCATGGTCACCCATATGTTTTGACCAAATTGAAAAGCCCAACGCGGAGTTTGAAGTAATCAATTGTACCATCGATGACCAGCTCGGTGGTAACTATGTGTTATATATTCAATATGATGCACCTTATGCTAATATTCCTATTAAGGTGACGCTGAAAAATACCATTATTTCATCCCGAGGTCCAGAAGCACCTATTTACGTGCGTGGTTCCTGCACCTTCATTGCAGAAAACTGTCTATTTTACATTCCTAATTCTGAATGGGTTTTGGAATACGGTGACTCAATTTATACCCAGAGTACAATAGTAAATTTTGGCACTGGAAATATTTACGGCGATCCGCTTTTTGTAAAGACCGGGTGGGGTACGGAGGGGGATTATCATCTGAGAGACGGTAGTCCTGCTATAGATAGAGGAACACCCAATGGTGCACCGAATATAGATTTGGATGGTAACCCGAGGCCTCTTGGGTCCGGCTATGACATCGGTTGTTATGAAAGATAAACTTCTTGACAGTTCACTATAACAACATTAAATTTAAAGATGATAAAAAGGAGGTTCTAGATGAGATGGTTTTTAGGGTTTTTGCTTTTAGGCGTAGGGTTACTAAGTGCGACCCCCGTTGTTGATGGAATTGTGAATGAAAACGAGGGATATACATTAGTAGCAACGAATCCCGAGAATACAGATAAGGCTGGTGCAGACCTTCTGTCATTCTATTATGCTATAGCTAATGATTCTCTTTTCCTTGCAATTACAACACAAAACTCTGCATCCTGGGGTGTAGCATATGGCTTTGTTCTTGACTGTGTTGAAGGTGGATATAGTGGACTCGATAATATTCCTGATTCCTGGGGCAGAAAAATAGCTTTTGATGGTTGGTATCCCGATTACGAAATTTATTTTTGGTATGGTGGTAATGAACAAGTAATTACTTCTAATAACATAAATAAATACATCGGTGGTGCTGGTCAAAATTACTGGGAAAGATGGCAGTACGATTTTACCACTGAAATAAGGTGGGCAGCAAATTATGGTGGAAGCTCAGGCCTCCAATCCCTTGAAGTTGCTGTCCCGCTTGAGGCTTTGGGTAATCCACAATATATTAAATCTGTTGTCTTTATCGCGGGTGGAGATAATAGTTCAGCGGTAGATATTCTACCATATGATAATTCTGTGTCTCTAACAGGAGACGGAGAGTGGACCGACTGGGACACTGTCACAACATACTTTGTACTGAATATACCTGAAAGGCCCGCTAAATTGGTGATGCAACCGGTCTTAAATGGTGTTAGACTCACAGGGAGTGGAGAGTTTATGCTTGAGGTCTATAGTGTTGATGGAAAGCTTATTACCAGGAGAAAAGTTCGCGTTAATGGAACTGAAACAGTAGAATTCAGGCTTAAACCAGGTATGTACCTCGTTAAAGAGGCGACAGGAAAAGCTCAAAAATTTATTGTTGCAAGGTAGTGAAAAGCTGAAGCTCATGGGGTGGGAATCAATGCCCACCCCATGAATTTTTATGGACAAAAAAGAGATTAGAAATGTCGTTTATATTGTGCCTTTTTCCCTGATCTTTTGCGCTTTTTTGCTATTTCCTTTTTTTTATGCGTTTTATCTTTCTTTTTTCAAAGTTACAGATTTTTCTAATGTTTTCTCTGGACTAAGATTTGTTGCCTTCAAAAATTACCTCTATATTTTAAAAGATAAAGAATTTCTTTATTCAATCTGGCTTTCTTTCAAGTACGCATTGATCCTTATCCCGCTGAATATTATTGGGTCTGTTTGTTTAGCTTTACTTTTAAGAGAAGATAAAAGTGTTAACAAGGTGTACAGGACTCTTTTTTTTATGCCATTTGTACTAGATGCCTTCGTTGTGGGTGTTGTTTGGACAATCCTATACGCTGGTAGATTTGGTTTTTTTGTTCAACTCTTAAAACCAATTTTGCCCCAGAGACTTTACGAAACTGGTTTCCTTGGAAATCCTGAGACAGCCATGATAGCTGTTGCGGTTGCTATTGCATTAAAAAATGTTGGTTTTGGAACTGTACTATATACTGCTTCCCTTAACAATATTTCTCCAGACATTGAAGATGCTGCACGTATAGATGGTGCATCGGGTTTGAAGAAATTTTTTTACATTACTTTTCCTCTGTTAAAGCACACTACTACTTTCCTTGTAATAACTGGAATTATCGGTGCCTTTTCGGCTTTTTCTGAGTTCTTTGCCATGACCGGCGGAGGACCAACTATAATTAAGTGGGGTGAACCGCTTGGTGCAACAAAGGTTTCAGGTTATTATCTTTATAACCATATTAGCAATTTGAGATTGGGAATTGCATCTGCTACCTCCTTTATTTTACTGATAATAACTCTATTTATTTCTATAACTTACAGTAGGTTGGTGCGAGAATGAAAAATTTCTGGAGGTATTTCATTGTAACCTTATTTCTACTTGTTGTTCTTTTCCCATTTTTCTGGATGCTCATCACATCAGTTAAGCCTGAGGGAGAGGCGTTACTTATTTCCCTTCCAAGAAGGGTGACTTTTGAAAATTACAGGAAGGTTCTTTTTTCGTACAAATTTTACAGATATTTTTTGAATAGTTTTATAATTGCCACTTTGTCTGCCTTTTTTTCTACGATTATTGCAATGCTTGCAGCATATGGATTCGCTAAGAAGGATTTTCCGATGAAAACTCCTCTGTTCTGGTTTTTTATGGCTTCCATGATGGTTCCCGGCTTACTTTACGTGATTCCACAGTTTTTGATAGTATATCATTTAAGATGGATCAACAGATTTGAAGGAATGATCGTTCCACATCTTGCTAATGTATTTGGGATGTTCCTTATTACCCAGTTTTTGAAAGATGTTCCAGATTCCCTTATAGAGTCAGCCAAAATTGACGGTGCTCCTGAATACAGAGTGCTGATACACATTATTTTTCCCTTAATTCTACCTATTGTTGCAACAGTTTTCCTTCTCAATTTTCAGTTTCATTGGGCTAATTTCTTATGGCAACTTTTAATAGCCCAAACAGAATCTATGTATACTGTTCCTGTCGGACTTGCTATGTTTAAAAGTGCTCATGAAGAAGCATATACGCTGAAGATGGCAGCGTCGACTATTTCACTCTTGCCCATAGTTGTTTTGTTTTTTATAGCTCAAAGGTATTTCATTGAGGGCATAACACAGGGTGCTTTAAAGGAATAGAAGGATTTTACTT
This sequence comes from Caldifarciminota bacterium, assembly GCA_039803305.1. Lineage (GTDB taxonomy): Bacteria > Hydrothermota > Hydrothermia > UBA1063 > UBA1063 > UBA1063. The sequence continues at coordinate 9,728 of JBDRYG010000033.1, read as the reverse complement.
GACTTTGTAAGATATTGGTTTTAAACTTTTATCCTTGAAAATTAAGGAGGTAGTTATGTTTAGTCAACTTCTTAGAGAGGATAGGGTAATTATAGATTTAAAGGCAAAGGATAAAGAGTCTGTATTACAGGAACTTTTAAGTGTACTTAACTTAAAACCCGAGCAGGAAAAGCTTGTTCTTGAACAGCTAAAGAAGAGAGAGGCTATAGGATCAACAGGCGTAGGAAAAGGAGTGGCAATACCTCATACGAGAAGCGTAGTAGTTGACGATGTGATGTTGGTTGTAGGTTTATCTAAGGAAGGTGTGGATTTTCAAGCTCTTGATGGCAAACCAGTGCACTTATTTTTCCTTTTGATTGCTCCTCCTCAGGATCTTGGCGCAAGATATTTAATTACCTTAGGTGAAATAGCAAACGTGGCCAGGAAGGTTGTATCCAGCAAAGAGTATCTGAATTTTGATAACCCTAAAGATCTTGTTGAGTATCTATTAAAAGTCTATAAGGAGGGTTAATGGATCCGGTTCTTGAGCTACTTATTGCTCTTGAAAGTCTTGATGCGCAGCTGGATGATTTTGAGTCTGAGGATTACCTAAAGTCTATAGGGATTGACAAAAACGAGAATGAACATGCTGTTACCAAACAAGTTTCAAAGTTAAAAGAACTTCGCGAGGAAATTGTTAAAAGTCTTCCTTTACCAGTTTACAAGAGATATGAAAAACTCAGGTCAAAATATAAAAGAGGAGTTTCTCCTGTTATTAACGGTATTTGCTCTAATTGTTTTATGGAGTTTCCGTCAGCTTTAATTTCAAGGCCTGTAAAAAATAAATCCCTTGAGACCTGCCCAAATTGTGGAATTTATGTGTACTGGACAAAATGAGGTTCGAAGACCAGCTCAAGATAATAAAGTTTAATACAGTAGATTTATTGCCAGAAGAAGAACTTGTAGAAAAACTTAAAAAGAAAAAAACCCTCCGAATTAAATACGGCGCTGATCCTTCCCGTCCTGACTTACATCTCGGTCATTATGTCTGTTTAAAAAAGTTGAAGGATCTGCAGGACCTTGGACATCATATAATTTTTATTGTCGGTGACTTCACTGCCATGATTGGGGATCCATCTGGGCGTTCTAAGACTAGACCGAGGCTTTCCAAAGAGGAGGTTTTGGAAAACTCAAAAACTTACTTTGAGCAAGTTTTTAAAGTTCTTGACCCTGAAAGGACAGAGATCAGGTACAATTCTGAATGGCTCTCAAAACTTACTCCATATCAAATAATTGAGTTATCGGCTACATACACGGTGTCAAGAATGCTTGAACGAGACGATTTTAAGGATAGGTTTAAAAACAACATCCCCATCTCCATTCACGAATTTTTATATCCCCTCTTTCAGGCTTATGATTCGGTTGCAATTTCAGCTGATATAGAAGTTGGAGGTACAGATCAAAAATTCAACTTTTTGGTGGGGAGAGAGGTACAGCAAGCCTTTGGTCTGGAGCCTCAAGTAATACTCACTGTTCCGATTTTAGAAGGAACAGATGGCAAACTAAAGATGTCTAAATCGTATGATAATTATATTGGTATAACGGAATCTCCAGATATGATGTTTGGTAAAGTAATGTCCATACCTGACAATTTGATGCTCAAATATTACAAACTTGTTCTGTATTATGAAGACGACAAACTTAAAGACATAGAAAAGAGGATAGCTGAAAATCCAAGAGATTGCAAAGCTGACCTTGCAGAAAAAATTGTTGAAATATTCTGGGGAAAAGAAGCAGCAAGAGCTGCCAGAGAAGAGTTTGATAGGGTATTCAAGTACGGCGGAGTTCCCGATGAAATTCCTGAGTTTGTAGTGCCATCCGAAGGAATGCCAATTATTGAGATTCTTGCTAAATCCGGTGTGGTTAGCAGTAAGTCTGAGGCAAGGAGGCTTATATCCCAGAAGGCTGTAAAGGTAGGTGATAGAGTAATTCTAAGTGAGTTTGAAAACATAGTCCCTGGTGATGGTCTGGTTATTAAGGTAGGGAAAAGGAAATTTCTCAAAGTTGTTAAAAGTGCTGAATGAATATCCTTGTAATAAACTGGCAGGATATAAAGAATCCTTATAGTGGGGGTGCTGAGGTTCACTTACATCAGTTTTTTTCTTCTTTTGCAAAGAGGGGTCATAAAGTTACTCTCTTATGTAGTTCTCATAAGGGTTTACCCGACTTTGAAGAGATTGACGGCATAAGGGTAATAAGAAAAGGTATTCGCTGGATTTTCAATTTTCAAGTTCCATTTTTTTTCAAATCTCTTCTGAAGAATGAGGATTTTGATGTTATAGTTGAAGATGTAAATAAACTACCATTTTTCCTGCGGTTTTTTACAAAAAAGCCCATTATTGTTGTTACACATCACTTCTTTGATAGAGTAATATTTCAAGAAACAAACCCTCTTTTCGGTCTTTATGTATTTCTCTTTGAGAAGTTGTTTTTCAAGTTCTACAAGCACTTTCCAGCGATAACTGTGTCTAAAAGTACTTATGAGGAAATGGTGAGGCATGGGTTTCTTCCGACAAAAGTCTCAATAGTCTATAATGCTTTAGACTTAAATTTCTTCACTCCTGGTAATAAATCGGATAGACCCCTTATTGTATACCTTGGGCGTCTTAAGAAATATAAACGAATTGATTTATTCCTTAAGGCTATTAAGATTTTGGTCGAAAGATACCCTGAGTTGGAGTTTGATGTAGCTGTTGTTGGGGATGGTGATGCAAGACCTCAACTCGAGAGTTTAACACAAAAGTTAGGTTTAGGTAAGTATATACGATTCCTTGGTTTTGTTTCCGAAAGGGAGAAGGTGGAGATACTTAAAAGAGCATGGGTTATTGTAAACACCTCTCCGAAGGAAGGATGGGGGATAGTTGTTATGGAGGCCCAGGCTTGTGGTACTCCTGCTGTGGTTTTTAATTCCCCCGGCCTTAGAGAGGCTGTTAAGGACGGGGAAACGGGATATATTGTACCATATGGAAAATTGGAAATTATGGCGGATAGAATAAGGGAAATACTTGTTGATAGTGAACTTAGAGAGAGGCTTTCCAAAAATGCCAGAAAATGGGCCGAAGAGTTTGAATTATCAAAGTTGCAGGAAACCTTCTATAAGAACTTTTTTGAACTTCTCTCTAACTAAGTTGGTTACAAATTCCGCACAGATTGCATAAGTTAGGCTTGCAGGGAGAAGTATTTAAAGCCTTTTCTGCCTTTTCTCGTTCTAATTTTAAAAATCCAGCCCTTACACCCGAATCGACCAGATTAAAGGGGAGAGATTTTACGTAATTACTGTCATATATTAATCTGTCTATATCTATTAGAGACTCAATCTTTTTCCCTTTTAGAATTTCAGGAATTTTAAGTCCAAGTTCTTCGTCACCCCTTGAGAAAAGTAGTTGTTTAACTGCGCCACGGTAAGATCCAAAATCAGCTCTAATGTTTTTGGGAAGTTTCAGGATTTTTAACTTGTTATGAAGCTCTTTTTTCGATATTAATGGTTCATACTGAAATGGTGTGTGAGGTTTTGGAACAAAGATACTAAAGGTTGCTTCCAGGTTTCCTTTGAATTTCTTAGAGATTTCTGATAAGAGCCACACTATAGCTTCGATATCCTCGTATTTTTCACCTGGTAAGCCTAAGATGAAATACATTTTTAAGGTTTTGAATTTTAGGTCATGTAAAAGTTTCACAAAAGATAAAATTTGTTCATTGGTAATCCTTTTGTTTAGTTTTTTCCTTAAGGAGTCAGAACCTGTTTCAGGTGCTATCGTAATACTCTCCAGCCCCTTTTTTCTTAACAACTCTAAAATATGCTCTATTTCGAGGGAAATTTTTATTGATGAGGGATTTATAGTACTAAACTTTTCTGATTGCTTAATAATTTCCTCAATTTCCGGATGTTCGAGGACTGATCCACCAACGAGGCCAAGATTTGAGTTCTCGGGAAACATGGATATAAAATCGTTAAACCTTGAAAGGGGTAACCACCTCGGGGGTAGTGTATTGTAGCTAAGTAAACAAAATCTACACCGAGACGGACAACTTCTGGTTAATTCTATAAGGTTCATTTTGAAAGTGGAGTTTGGGAAATAAAATGCACTTGCAGCTTCACTTAAACTCATGTCTCTCAAGTAGACTCTCTTCCCACTTCTTTTATTTTGGGTTATTGCCCACTCTTTTCCGTCAAAGGAACTAATGTCAAAGTTTTTGAAGTTCGAAATTATTTCTGGTATGATGACTTCCGCTTCACCGATACAAAGTACATCGAAGAATGGTCTTAAAACATAAGGATTTGATGATATAGCTGCACCACCAGCAATGAGTACGGGTCTTGTTCTCTTACTGGCCAGGAGCTCAATTCCTGCTTTTTGCAAAATCTTAATAACATTAACATAGTTCGGTTCGTAGTCTACCGTGAAGAACACAAAGTCAAAGTCCTGTAATTTCAGGCCAGTTCTTAAACCTTCCAAACTGTCTAGAGTGAATATATCGGTAAAGTAATCTTTAGAAAGCAGTCTATATAATGCATGTACAGCCAGATTCGATGAGGCTATTTTCAGGTCTTCGGGAAAAACAATTGCACATTTTGGAAGGGTGTGTGTAAATGAAATGTAGTATTGAACTTCAATTTTTTTATTTCTTATGTTTCCTTACTCCCGGAGGAATATCTAAGTTCCCTTTAAAAGAGTGGGTTCTTGCTGTAATTCTCGTAATTGTGTCTGCTTCATTCCCTTTGCCTGTAGTGCCTATAAAATATATTTCCGCGTAGTTTTTCACAGTTTTATCGCCCTCTTTCAAAAGGCCGTACTTTATTCCTGCATTTTGTGGAATCGCGCTTCTTATGTCATTCATTATTTTTGTGAAGGAAGACATTTTCAGCTCCCCGTTAGTTTTTACATTCACCAATGCTCCTTTTACATCTTGAATGCTTACCCCACTCAATAATGGGTTGCTTAATACATTATATATAGCTTTTTGGATGTCTTCTGGTTTTTCGGCTACGCCTTTAGAAAAATATCCCAGCCCACCCCTAGTTATGATAGCTTTTAAGTCATTGAAATCAACGTTTATTTCGCTATAGTCCTGGATCACGGAGATTATAGATTCTACGCAATTTTTTACCACTTCGTCGACAATGCCATATGCCTCTCGTACTTTAGATTCAAGGCTTACTACCTCAGAAATCATATTGTTGTCTATTATGATCATAGTATTAAGATTTTTTTCCATATCTTCAATTGCTTTGATTGCAACCTTCTTTTTGGACTCAAATTCAAAAGGTAGGGTAAAAACACCAACGGTAAGAATATTTTTCTCTCGAGCATATCTTACAACGACGGGAGAAGCACCTGTTCCCGTCCCGTTCCCTAGCCCTGCCACAACAATTAATAAATCGGCATTCTCTATCTTATTTAATATCTCGTGTATCGACTCTTCTGCTGCTTTTCTTCCAAGATCAGGATCTGCGCCTGCGCCAGCCCCACGAGTTACATTCCTACCAATAGGAATTAGATAATGAGCTCTCTGACGTGCGAGGGCTTGCATATCTGTGTTAAGGATTATGGTTTCGCATTTAAGGCCCTCAAGGTATAAACGTTGTACAATATTTCCACCTGCTCCACCAATGCCAACTACTTTGATTTTAAATGTGGAATTTGTGTCACTACGAAGAGCAGTAATCATAATAAAACTCCTCCTATTTCATAAAAAGCTTTTTTAAGATATTTTTAATGCTTGTTAGTTCACCGATTTTTTCAGTTTTCCTCTCTTTTAGCTTATTTTGATTTACAAACTTATATAATGCAATCGCGCTACTCAGTGAGCTGTGGTAACTGAGATTCCAGCTGTTTAGCTCGGTTTCAAGTTCCTGCGAGGGATAAAAAACCTCCGAATCGACGCCCAGGATCTCTCCTGCAAGTTTTTCAATATTTTCAATTTCGCTTGTTCCACCGGTAATCTTTACCAAATTGAAATCATGACGAAAATCTTTCAAAACGGTTTCATCCTTAATCAGCTCGAAAATTTCTGCAAGCCTATCCTGGAAATATTTTGTAATAGTCCCTAAATTTACTTCTTTAGACCTTCTTCCTTCTTTATTCAAAACATATTTATCTTTTGCCTCCTCTTCTGTTGGTAGGATTTTAGAAATCTCTTTCTTAATTTCCTCAGCTTTATCAATGGATATTCCAAAATAGTATTTGAGATCTTTGTTTAAGTTTATTCCACCTAAGGGTATTGTTCCAACAAATCTTATTTTGTTCTCAGCTATTATTCCAAAGTTGGTTAAATCTCTTCCAATGTCGATAAATAGGACTCCATTTTCTTTATCATCTTGCGTAGGTAGGGTGAATAATTCTGATACTGGCTGATAATAAAACTTGTCTGCGTAAAAACCTGCCTTTTCGATGGCTTTCTTATAGTTCAGGATTGAGGATTTTTTTGCTGTCACAAGTCCAGATTTTACTTCCAGCCTGACACCAAGCATACCAATTGGATGTTTTATGTCAGTTTTAGAATCTACGCTGAATTCAATTGGTATTGTCTGGATAATGATTTTGCCTTCTTCAAGCTTAACGGCACGAGAGTTAAAAATAGCCTCTTCCATGTGTTTTTCCGTTATTTCTGATGGGTTATCTGGAGTACCGCATGCACTCATTCCTACAGAGGTAATAAATTCTACTTCTGGGTCGGAAAATCCAACATATACAGTGTCCGGTTCCAATTTTTCCTTTTCTATTGCGGCCTCCACTGCTTTTTTTATCTTTTGTGCGGTTGTCTCTAGATTATAAATCTGCCCCTGTCTTATAGTATCCTGATCCACGTGTTCTATAGCATATCTTAAGGGAAGTCTTCCTTGTGAATCTTCAACAAGTACTACAATTTTTGAAGAACATAAATCTATGTAAAGTTTGTCATACGCCATAGAATTCCTCCTCAGTAAAACACTGTTTTGGTCCCAAAATAATAATTTCGCACTCTAGATTGATTCCAAATAGCTCAAATACTTTTTTCTTTGCCTCTTTAATTAGTGCTATAACATCTTCCGCCTTAGCGTTGTTGAAGTTTACAATAAAATTTGCGTGTTTTTCCGAAAATTTTGCACCACCGATGGTGTATCCCTTAAACCCTGCCTTGTCAAGGAGGAATCCTGCTGAAGTACCTGGTGGGTTTCTAAATACAGATCCTAGAGAAAGTTCTCCCACTGGTTGATGTTCTCTTCTAAGTTTTTTAAATTCTTTCATGCGTTCTGCAACCCTATCTGGAGTAGAAAGGGTTAACTTAAGCTTCGCTTCAACGATTATGCCAAACTTTTTTAGGTGACTGTTTCTATAAGAGAATTTCAAATCTTCTTTTCCCAGTATAACGAGATTTCCTTTTGAGTCAAGGATCTTTCCTTCAAGGAACAATTCCGAAATTTCCCTTCCAAAAGCACCTGCATTTCCCGCGATTGCTCCTCCTATAGTCCCAGGAATCTCACATAGTTCTTCCATGCCGGAAAGCCCTTCTTTTTGTAATAAAACTGATAGCTCAGGTAAACTTACACCTGCCCCTACTGTAACTATTTCGCCATTTATGTTAATATTTTGCAGGCAAGAGGTATTTATAATCACACCTTGATAGCCTTCGTCGTGGAATAAAATATTACTACCTCCGCCTATGATGTAAAAAGGAAGCTTCTTATTTCTTGCGAATTCAATGGCCTCTGTAAGTTCTTCTACTGTTTCAGGCACGGCAAAATACCTGGCTTCCCCTCCTATTCTTATATAAGAGTGTTTCTTTAAAGGCTCTTTCTCAAAAATTTTCATAGGGTTCTCAGGATTTCGTCTCCAACTTTATAGATGTTTCCTGCACCGATAGTCAGTAGCATATCCCCGGGTTTCAATTCCTTCTTCAGGAACTCTACGGCATTGGAAAGTTCTGGAATATATAATGCGTTCTTATGCCCGTATTTTTTTACTGCATCATAAATAAGTTTTGCAGTTACTCCTTCTATAGGTTTTTCTCCGGCTGGATAAATTTCAGTTATGATTAGTAGATCTGCGTTAAAAAAAGCTGTGCCAAATTGTTCGTGTAAATAATATGTTCTGGTATATCTGTGAGGCTGGAAAATAACTACTATCCTTCCGCTGTGAAAGTCTCTTGCGGTTTTCAATGTTTCTATTATTTCATTCGGATGATGTCCATAGTCATCTACAATAATTATGTCATTCTTTTTCCCTTTTATTTCGAATCTTCTTGCTACGCCTTTAAATTCCTGTAGTCCCGCAATTATGTGCGGAGTATCTATGCCCAGTTCAAGGCCCACAGCAACTGCTGCAAGAGCATTTTTTATATTGTGAATTCCCGGGACATTTAGTCTTACATCGCCTATCTTTGATTTTTTGTAGTAAACAGAAAATTCAGAAAATGAATTCCCTCTCTTTATGTCTTTAGCGTAAACGTCCGCTGCAAGGGCGAAACCGTAGGTTATTTTTTTTCTTTCTATACTTGGTAGAATTTCAACAGTGTTTCTATCATCGATGTTGGCAACTACGGCTCCGTAAAAAGGTACATTTTCAGAAAATTGAATAAAAGCCTTTTTTATATTGTTAAGATCTCCGTAACAGTCTAAATGTTCTAAGTCGATATTGGTAATTACTACGATGGTGGGAAATAGGTGCAGAAAGGACATATCACTCTCATCCGCCTCTACAACGAGAAAGTCGGAGTGCCCAAGCTTTGCACCTGATTTAAGTCCTTTTATAACACCACCTACGATGACCGTTGGATCAAGGCCTCCTTTTGCGAGTACATCGGCAATCATGCTTGTGGTTGTTGTCTTTCCGTGGGCGCCTGAGACTGCAATTGAATATTTTATGCGTGTCAATTCTGCTAACATTAAGGCTCTCCTTATTACTGGTATTTGTTTTTCTCGAGCCTTTTTAACCTCAATGTTATCCTCTTTTACAGCTGTCGATATCACCACAAGATCTGCATCATCCACATGATCCGGATGATGTCCATAGTAGATTTTTATACCTATCTCTTCTAAATGCTTAGTAACTTCATTTTCCTGAATGTCAGAACCAGTAATTTTAAATCCGAGGTTATGAAGAACTTCAGCTATACCGCTCATACCAGCGCCACCGATTCCAATGAAATGAATTTTTTTATACTTTTTAGCAATTTGCATGACTCATAATCTCCCTATAGGTTATTTCTTCGCTATCCGGGATAAAAATGTTGTCCTTGTATTTCCCTTTAAATAAATTTTCCATGTCTAACAAAGATTCGATTTTAGCTCTTACTTCTGTTTCTTCAAGCATAATAGATTTACCTCCTTCGGTTAGCACCTTGGCATTGAAGTACTGATGTTTATCGCGTGAATATGGGTAAGGAACCAATATTGCTGGTTTGTCATGATAAACGATTTCCATACATGAACTTGCTCCCGCTCTCGAGATAACCAGGTCCACTGCTGAGTAGTATAAACCCATATCGTCGATGAAAGGAATAAGCTTAATGTTTGCTGGTGAAAGAGAAGATAGTAAAGAGTTGAAGTAATCGAAATTTCTTGTACCTGTTTGAATTATGAAGTAGATGTATTCCTTTGAAATTGCTACAGGTAAAATTTTTTCAACCAGTCCTTTAGCACCGAGACTCCCTCCGATAACGAGAACAATTTTCTTATCATGAGGCAAGTTTAAAACTTTTCTTGCCTC
>JBDRYG010000032.1:0-17658 GCA_039803305.1 Caldifarciminota bacterium | reverse complement strand
AAAAAAGCTATTATCTTAATAAGCGGAGATGAAGGCAAAGGGTTTTAGTAGTAGATTAAGGAAATATCTTAACTCTCAAGTTGTTCCCAAGCTGGAGGATTTTGAATGGGGGCAGGGAAATTTGAACTTGAACTTAAATGTAGGGTAATTACCCCGATGTTTATGGGGGGATCGGATGGACTCACACCGGAGATAAGGCCTTCAGAGTTTAAAGGCATGATGAGATGGTGGTGGAGAGCAATGAAGTCTTGCAAAGATGTAAGCGCGTTAAGGGATGAGGAGTCTCTTTTCTTTGGTGGAACTGGTAATGGGCAAGGCAAAAGCAAGGTGACACTTAGGATAATTAATCAGGATGTCCGATTTGAGAAGCGAAGTGTAATAGAGGTCTTCCCAGGAAAATTAGAAGGTCTTAAGTATATTCTTTACTCCACTTTTGCACTTAAAAGCGGAGGTGCAAGGATCATTAAGGGTTTCATCACGCCAGGTAGTACCTTCTTAGTAAGATTGACCGCTTTTGATGAAGAGAGTTTTAAAGTTGGGATTAGTTCTCTTTGGATGGCAATTTACCTCGGGGGATTCGGGGCAAGATCAAGAAGAGGTGGAGGAAACCTGGAGATCCTTGGGGAACCCATCCCTTTTGGTGGTATAAGATTTGATTTTAAAAGCCAAAGTAATTCGGTGTCGGACCTGAAAAGCTTCCTGGAGAGTAATCTGTATGCGATAAAGAAAAATTTGAAGGTTTGTCAGGAGGTTGTTCACGATAAATATACAAGTTTGCATAATGCCAAGGTTTATTTGCTAAATCCGGAAGGTTCTTGGACCTCTGCCCTTGATACTTTGGGCTCAATTTACAAAAATTATAGAAGAAGCTTGAACAGAATGAGTGCAAAGGGTGTTTTTGGAATGCCTGTAGTTATAATACAGCGAAAGCAGAAGATTGTTCCCTACAACGCACAAGGTAGGAAGTTGTCAGAGAGGTTTGCATCTCCGCTTATTTTTAAGGTTATAAAAATCTCTGAAAAAGCTTATGTCCCTGTTGTGATAAGGCTATCGCCGGGAGGAGTATCTAAAATTGGTGTCGAAGGGCGAGGACAAACATGGGATTTTGATGGGACAATTTTAGATGATTTTATTAACAGGGGTCTAAGTGGAAAGGTAAAGGAGAGGTTAGGAATATGACAAAGGGAAAGCCAATTAATTGTAATGAGAAATTAAAGCTTTTTTTGCACGATCCTATAGACAAGGTCTTTGATCTAAAAGGGTCACGGGACAGAGCTCAAGAGTATGCACAGATCTTAGGTTTAAAGGATACTTCCATAGGATTTGACCCGGACGATTTTTTATCTGTTCTTGCCGTTTCCATCGTTAAAAATATCCCTAACTGTGATTTCACTGAAATCAGGCATCCATTGTCCCAAGGGAAAATAGATGTTAGTTTTTCCCCTGACACTTTAAATGTTTTGAGACAAGGGATTGAGAATACTTTAAGAGCGTTAAAGGGTGAATTAGAAAAGGTCAATCAGGATGAAAAGATCAGGTTTTTGTGTTTTTATCTCTGGCGCAACTTTCTCTCTGACTTGAAAGAGAACTTAAAGGAAACCCGACTCAGGGCATTTCTTCCAATACTTCCGGAGGACCCAAGATTTCCCGATTATTCTATATGGGATCATCTTAATGTATCAGCAGCTTTGTTTGAAGGGTTAAAAGAAGGAAGGTTACTGGAAAATTCGCTTTTTCTATTTACCATAGGCCCTGTACAAAGCTTCATATCTCAGGCAAGAAAAACCGCGGACTTTTACATGGGAAGTTTTCTTTTATCGTACCTAACTTTCAGGGGTATTGAAGTCGTCATCGAGCGCTTTGGTCCATGCCAGATGATCTTCAAAACCATGCTTTGATGGATTTATGGCTGAGATCAAGGCTAAGTACTCCTGTGAAAGACTTTGATCCAAGTCTGATTTATCTGCCGTCCATACCTAATAGGTTCCTTGCTATAATTCCGACTACTAATATAGATGAAATTAAGGAACTCGGTGAGGAGATAGAAACCAAAATACGGGAAGATTTAAAAGAGGCGATTTCTTTGATATTTGATGAACTTGGAATTCGGAGCGAGGGTATTGATACAATAATATCCCAGCAAATTTCTGAAGTTTTCAACACCTTCTGGGTTGCGATACCCTGGATAAATTATAGTGACGATAAAACTTTTAATACAATTAAAGATTATATCGACCAAAATTTGGTAAATGAGTTTGACAACTTGATCAAATTTGTAAAGTCAATAAACCCTAACGCACCATCTACACTGCTTTTGTATGGCTTAATCTATATACTGGCTGAAAAGGGGCTAGGAACTCATAAAAACATAAGAAGATTTTCACAGCCCCAGACTTCAAGAAGGGGTGGGAGAAGATGTGCCGTTTGTGGTGAACGGGAGGTTTTATTCTTCTCTTCTTCTGACCCTAAGGGGAAGGGGCGTTTCACGAGATTCAATGAGTATGCAATAGATTTAACACGTAACACACCTAATAAATACTTAGCGGAAGACGAGGGACTTTGTGCAGTTTGCTTTTTGAAGAGGACCTTCGAGTTATACCTGAAAAATAGGTTTCCTGGACAATTCAAATTGTTTTCCTTTCCCTCCACTGCAGAGATAGCAGCTGCGAGTGTAAAAAGCAAGTATGTTCAGAATGCTCCCCAAGAGTTTTTGGAGTATGCAAAGGAGCTTAAGAAAGTTACAGATTTTCAGAATGCCGATAGTCCTCCAAAATTGGAGAATATCCTTTCAGAGAAGGAATTTTACCTAAACCCTCCTTCCGAATTTCTTTTCATCGAAAACCTTAGAAGTGAATATATTTTAAAAGAGTTTGGTTTGTCAGTATCCCCAGAGTTGCTGAATAGTCTTAGGGGCAAACTTAGTAATCTCTATGATAAAGTTGGTAAACCATCATCGTATTATGCTGTGATTTATTTCGATGGCGATAACATGGGGAGTTGGTTATCAGGAGATAAACTTCCCATGGTGAATTGCATGTTTAACAGTCGGATTTGGAACAACCTAGATAGTAACTTGAAGAAAGAGCTGGATGAGATGCGTCTGAGGAAACCCCTCAGTCCCGTAATTCATAACATTATCTCCAGAGCTCTCAATAATTTTACCTTTATTTTTGTACGGAGAATCGTAGAGCAAGAGCACCTTGGTAAGTTGATTTACGCAGGAGGTGACGACGTTTTGGCACTCACTCCTATTGAGGACTTGTTTGATATTATGCATAAGTTAAGGTGGTCCTTTTCTGGCCAGGTAAGAGTAAAAAACCAGATTGAAGTTGATCTGGAAAACGATACGGGGTTTGTAGATGTAAACGGAGAAATGGTTTTAACCATGGGACCGGAGGCATCCGCTTCCATGGGGGTTGTAATCACCCATAATAAGACACCTCTTCAAATAGTCATCAAGAAAGTTTTTGAAATGGAGAAGGTGGCTAAAGATTTTGGACGTAACGCATTTTCTATATGTTTTATGCGACACTCTGGTGAAGAGCGTATTGCAAAAGCGTCCTGGAAATTTGGCAAACAAGATACAATTAAAGTGATAAAGGAAGTGCGGGCGTTGTTCAACGAAGAAAATAGGTACTACCTCTCCCACAGAACATTGAGCAAGATGTTTGAGTCTCTTTTAAAACTCTTTAATCCAGAGTCTCGTAAGTACGAGATAGAAATGGATGCTGTAAAAGTTGAATTTAAGAGAATCATAAAACGTTCATTGGTCCTTAACGAAAAGTTAGAGAGGACGGAGGTTGAGGCTGCTGAGGATCACGCTCTTAATACTTTATGGGAACTTTTTATGAGCGTAAATTTTGATTTAACTGATTTTGTTAATTTTATATATGTGATTATTAACGCAAATAAAATGGAGGGGTAGAATGTGGTTATTTTTTAGACCCTTCGATACTGTCTTCTTCTCTTCAGGTAGACCTTTTTCTATGGGAGTAGACTCGTGGACTGAAGGGATTTTTCCACCTAATCCATCGACGATAGCAGGAGCCCTTAGGAGTTACTTGATTTTAAGTAGAGGCACAGTGTCAGATTTTTATAAGAGGGGTTATGATGATGTAGGAAGGATCACAGTGGATGAAAAAGGGGAAAAACACTTTTCTCCAGGAACTATGCGCATAAAAGGTCCTTTGGTGTTCAACGAGAAGTTTAAAATAGCACTGTTTCCAATTCCTTTGGACCTTGTGGTTACGAAGGAAAAGCAAAGGAAACAGTCTAAAGATAGTCACCGCAGAAGTCTTTATACCCTTGAATTTCTAAAGAAGCCTGATTTCGTTGTCTACCCTGACGACAAACCTACTCATATTTTATGGTGGCGCAGGAAGGAGCAGGTGGAGAATGTGCAGGGTTTCATCTCTGATATTGGTATGGAGAGTTACCTAAGTGGAGAAATAGAGATCGGTGAATTTTTCGAGAGAGGTGAAGTCTTTGTCTTTGAAAACAAAATTGGAATTGCAAGGGATAGAATTGCTAATGTGACCCGAGAAGGGCATTTATATAGAATTCCTATGATAAGGTTGAATAATGACATAGGATTTCTTGTTGAAGTAACTAATGTTTCGATGGACGATGGAAAGGGCGTTTCCTGTTTGGGGGCAGAGAGAAAAGTTGCACAATTAAAGCAAGTTGATGTATCTAATAATCTGTTTCATACGAGTAAAGGTGATTTCATCCTAAATGACGGATTATTTAAGATTTACCTTTCTACACCTGCAATATTTGGGAAGGGCTGGATTCCTAACTGGATCGATGAGAATACCCTCGAAGGGGAGAAAAACGGGTTAAGACTGAGGCTAGAAGCATGTGTTGTCGGAAAACCTATAAAGGTAGGGGGATGGGACTTGGCTAATGAAAAGCCTAAACCAGTTTTCAGAGCTGTACCAGCGGGTAGTGTTTATTACTTTAGAGTTATTGATGGCAAAATTGAACCAGATTTGGTTCTTAGAACTTTTCATTTTAACACAATTTCTGATGTTTTGAGTGAGGAAGGTTTTGGTTTAAGTTTTGTGGGGAGTGTGAAAACATGATAAAAATATTGGTAACTGTAGGGACTTCAATCTTTGAAAATTATAAAAATGAGGGGAACTTTAATCCCCTCCTGGTTGCCCTTGAGAAAGTGAGTACAAGCGGTGGATGTCGCAAAATAGAAGAGGATTACGCTGGAAGGGTGCAGGGACTCAAGCAAGATGTGCAAAATTGGATAGCCGGAAGAAGGAAAAGTTATGACTTTTCGGCTGAGGTTAAAAGTCTTTCTCAAATTTGTAAAGAACTTAGAGAGGAGATTGAAAAGGAAGGGGAAGTAGAAGTTCACTTACTAACTTCTGATACTATTTTGGGAAATTTAGCAGGTAATATCTTGAGAGATTACTTAAGGGAAAATGGTACAGACCTTTGTGATAGTAAAGCTAATTTAACGCCATATGTTCACTGTATAGAATCATTAAAGGTCACGGGTAGAAGGGAATTTTATAAAGGGGTGTCCAATCTTTTTTCTAAGGTATTTGAAATCGCTGGTGGTTACTGGGACAATATTATTTTCAACATCACGGGGGGCTATAAAGCAACGGTCCCCTTCATGGTAACTTTGGCATACTTTTTTAAGCGCCCAGTCTATTATATTTTTGAAGATACCGATGCACTAGTTAAGATTCCTCAGATACCGCTGAGGGAAGAGTTATTGGATGTAGCGAGGTTATTGCCCCACAAAGAATGGCTAATCAAACTGAAGGACGGTATTTGGGATAGGGATGCATGTTCCGAATTGATGAGATCAGATTTTTACAAAGAGTTTTCTCATTTAGTGGAGACAGAAGATTACGAGGTAGCTTTTCTTAATCCTATAGGCGTGCTCTTAATCCACGCTATCGAGGAGCTCTATTTTTGCATATACGCAACGGATGAGGTTATTAATGTTATCGAAAGTGATCCCAGGATTAAGGACTTGTTCTCGAGAAAATTTTGGAGGTATGTAGAAATAGGACAAAAGGTGGAAATTAAAAATGGGCATCTCGTTTACGACGATGGAGATAATCCATTCCGAGTTTTTTATCGAGATTTAGGAAGTATCAGGGATTGCGCTTTACCGGGTGATAAATGTAAGTTTTTAGTTTATAAGGTTTTTAAAGATCATGATGAGTATGAGAGATACCTAAGTTCAAACCCATATTCGGATGGCATATTAAGAAACCTTATTTTTAAGGAGTATTACATAAAAAAATAAGGCTGTAATACTTTAAAAGGAGGTTTGAGGGATGTTTTCCGAGAAACGTGTAATGTTTCTCGTGGCAGAAACACCTGTCCACGCAGGGAGTGGTAATGAGCTTGGGATCGTGGATCTTCCCATCCAGCGTGAAAGGTATACGGACTTTCCGAAGATTGAAGGTTCGAGTCTTAAGGGTTCCTTAAGAGAGGCTTTCAGCTGTTCTGAAGTGGAAATAGACGTAGGACAAAAAAAGTTCCCCGTGAAGAGTCTGGTGAATGAAATATTTGGACCAGATGGCGAAGAGGAAACTTATGCAGGTTCTTTTGTGATTACCGATGCACGCATATTATTGTTCCCCGTGAAATCTTTAAAGGGAGTCTTTGCCTGGATAACATCCCCCATGGTTTTGAAAAGGTTTGCTCGAGACCTTAGCATGGCTGGGCTGGATAACTTATTAAATGAGTTTGGGTTACTCGAAACGGAAAATTTGGCAAACACTGTCCCTGGGGGCTCAGAGGTGACCTTAGGTCAGGGAGGAAGTAGTGATGTGATTCTTGAAGAGTTTACTTTTAAAGTTTCAGAAAACAAAAATACAAATCAACTTGCCAAAAAGCTTGCAGAAAAAATTTTTCCCGAGGACAATGCATCTCTTGCACTCTGGCGAGACAAACTTGCCAAAAATCTGGTGGTTCTGGCTGATGACCACTTCAAGGGATTTGTAAAGTTTCATACTGAAGTTATCACAAGAACTAAGATTGACCCTCAGACGGGGACCGTTGCGACTGGCGCTTTGTGGACCGAGGAGTACTTACCGCAGGATTCAGTCCTCTATTCTATTTTGATGTTTACCCAGCCCAGATTTATGGAAAAAAGCAAAAAATTAAATGACTTTATAAGTGAGAAGAGTCCCGTAGAGCTTTCCAAATGGGTTGCTGATGTATTCCTTAAAGGATTGCCAAAGGTAATACAGGTGGGAGGAAATCAGACTATAGGAAAAGGATTTGTAAGAACTGTTGTAATTTAAAGGAGGATCTTTATGAACATTCAAGGCGAGATCAAGCTTTTAGAGGATTTAGAAAGAAGCCGTGCTAATTTTGCCTACAAATGCGTAAAGGAGGCAATAGGGAAGTTTGGTGAAAAATCCGAAACATTAAAAGAATATCGTTCTTACTTAAGGAAGATACCATCAATGGTGCTGAATAATGGACTGGGGCAAACTTTGGCGTTCATCAAATCAAAGTCGAAAGGTGGAAATGCTTATGATATTATCCTGAAGCAGCTAACAAATTATTTTAAAAGTCATTCTCCAGCCCGTATTAGGATCACACAGGACGACATTTTACTTTGGGCAATTAGTCTTAGCTCGGAGGATTACAGGTTTGTAACGGAAGAATTACTTTCTCTCATAAACTGGATGAAACGCTTTGCTGAGGGTATGATTGAATCAGATTAAAGGGAGGTGTAAGTTGGAATTTTATAATCCAAGTGATACTTCAAAAATAATGAAAAACATCATAGCTGATATGAACGGCACCTTGGTATTTAGAACACAGGATCCTAAGAACTTTTCCCTGATTTTTAATAGGATTATTCCGTGGTATAGACCGGTTGAAAGCGGTGAAGAGGTTAAAAGCCCCTTTTTAAGCTTATTGGTCAACAATTCGGGTCAGTTTTTTAGGATTGTGAAGGACCTTGAACAACGTTGGAGTGAATTTTGCAAGACCTTGAGGGAATCTGGTTTTATTTTGGAGGAGTTTGTGGGTGAATGTGAGTGGCGGATGGTTGTGGGGTTAGGAGGGGTTCACCCCTATGAGACTTCAATGACACTTCATCATGTTTATGGTGTTCCTTACATCCCGGGAAGTGCGTTGAAAGGTGTTACAAGGCACTATGGGCTTTCCCTTTTTGCTGTAGAATGTGTGAACAAAGGAGTTATGACTGACTATTACAAATGTATAGGGCAATTGGACGACCAACTTTGCAAGGGCGAGTTTAGCGAAAAATTTCGGGATATTTTTGTTTTAGGGGATATTGGGTTTAGTGATCTAATTGCGATTTTTGGAGATACTGAAGACAGGGGAAATATCTGTTTCTTAGATGCTTTTCCCATTGGGGGAATTAAGTTAGAGTTTGATATAATAAATACCCATTACCAGGATTATTATTCTGGCAAACAGCCACCTGCTGATTGGCAAACGCCTGTGCCTGTGAAGTTTTTGACCTTAGGACGTCAGAGTAAGTTTAAATTTGCAGTTTGCGCAAGAAAAGGTAAAGAATCAAAGGAAAACTCTGTACTATTGAATAAAGCAATCCGCCTTCTAAAGGGGGCTCTTACCTCTTTTGGGGTCGGTGCTAAGACTTCCCTGGGTTACGGTTTGTTCAGATTGTAAAAAGAGAACTTCAAAGAATAGGTACATTTTATAAAATCTTCTTGTGGCAAAAGCTAAAGTTTGTGCATAATCTATTCTTGAGCTAGTATTTGTGACGATGAACTTTAATCCTTTTAAGGTTTCTTTAGATAATTCCTCAAAACGAAGGTAAGATAGGATTTATGAGCCTTCTAAACTTTACGCGTAAGGAAAGACTTAATTCATGAGCGCGATGAAGTGGTTTTTTAATGGCGGAATATGTAGTTCCTTAGGGACTAGAAAAAGGGAAAGGTGGGGCGAGTATTTCCCTTAGATCCATCTTAAAGTGGTTTATGGGAGTAGAATAATCAGTTAATAACATGGGGTAGTCGTTTTTTACCTTTTATCACGATGTTGCTAAGTTCCACAAAACATTAAGAAAAGGCATAGTAAAAGCATTATATTATCTGCTGAGAAGCTAAAAGCGCCATGAGGTTTCCAAAAGGGATAAGTTGTGTGAGGGGGTTCAGAAAGAAAGAGCAGGAGTGTATGTGGTAATTTTGCATAATGGAATTTTGAACTCAAACCTCGAGGGCGAGATATCTAAAAGCTCGTGCGAAAATTTTTTCTCATGTTAAGGATCCGTCAAAAATTGTGAATAGAGTGGTTGACCTTCCTTCAAGGGATGCCTTCTTATTAAAGTTCCAGAAAATTATCGTGGTTCATTTTAAATTTTCTTCGAGTTGAAAATTTCGGAACTTTTGTAAGCACATGTTGCCGTTTAATATCGTGAGTATGTGAACTCGTGCCCACTAATCTTTTTAAATCCAGGATTCTCCCTGGCTCAAGATTTATAATTAAGTTTGTGAGGGTTTTTCTTCTTGGCGACAATAGGTCTTATCACCTTTTTCGTTTTTATAATGCCTATAAAGACCAAGGTATTGATGTCAAGTGTGGTGGAATTGAGGAAGGAGAGAGCTTTTGCGGTAAGTTAAGTTTTACAGGAAAAGGAACTTTAAAATACCTTTTATCGGTGCCGAAGATAAAAAAGATAGCGAAGGAGTTTGAAACTGATCTTATCCATGCGCACATGGCAGGAAATTATGGCTTGATGGCGATGCTTACAGGCCTGCCTTATGTGGTTTCTCTTTGGGGACCAGATATAGTGGAGTTTCCATTTAAATCCCCCTTTAAATACCTGGTTACCAGGATTGTGCTTAAAAGGGCGATCCTTGTACATACGGATTCTTACTTTGTGTCCTTTTTACTTGAAAAAGTCTTCCGTGTGCCAAAGGAGAAGATTGTTGTTTTCCCCTTCGGTATATCAAAAGCCTTTTTTGAGGCTGTCTGGGAAAAAGAAAGGGAAGATATAATTATTTTCACTCACAGAAAACTTGAGAGGGAATATGGGCATGAGGTTATTCTCAGGGCTCTTAGAATATTGAAAGAGAAAAAGGTTAAATTCAGGGCTATCTTTGCTTCCTTTGGAAGCCAAGAGGGGGAACTTAAAAGATTAACCACAGAACTGGACCTTGAAGGAGAAGTGGTGTTTACAGGTAAAATTGAGGAAAAGGAATTGATAGCTCTACTCTCTAAAGCGAATATTTTTGTGTCTGCCGCTACGACTGATACTACCCCTAACTCCCTCCTTGAAGCCATGGCCCTTGGCGCCTTTCCCGTGCTTTCTGACCTTGGGATTTACAGGGAGTGGATCGTTGAAGGTATAAATGGTTATTATTTTAAAAGAGGCGATGCTTTTGATCTGGCCAATAAAATGCTTTTTGTTATTAAAAATAGGCACTATTTAAATAGGGCTTTGGAGATTAATCGAGAAATAGCGCTGAAGTATGCCAATTGGGATGAGAATTTTAAAAATTTTCTAAGTGTCTTGAAAGGGGCTTTTAAAGGCTAATGAGAATTCTTTTCATCTCCTACTTTTTCCCACCTTACGCTCATGCCACTGCGGTTGAGAGAACCGTTCTGATAATTAAAGAACTTGAGAGACGTGGTCATAAGGTAGCCGTGCTTACAGCAAGAGACTATACCTTTGTGGCGCGAGATTATTCTTTTTTGAAGTACATCTCAGATGATCTTATTTTAATTAAACCGCGAGCGATTGAACCTTCCACTTTTCTTCGTGGTAAGCATATTGCAGTTTCCGAGGGTAAAAGTATTTTAAGGCGCATCACTTGGCCAGATTCAAGAATTCTATGGCTTATTAACGCTTTACCTGCTGGTATTAAACTTGTTAAATTTTTTAAACCAGATGTTATTGTTACAATTGCCCCACCATATACAGATCTTTTACTGGGTTTCTTCCTTTCCTGGAAATACAGAATACCCCATATTGTGGACATGCTTGATCCCTGGAGTGACGACCTTTATTCCATGTATCCTGAGCCGTGGCAGAAGAAGCTCACATCCTTTTTTGAGGGATTGATTCTTCAAAAAGCTAAAGGCGCCATCGTGGCAACATATCCAATGAAATGGAGACTGTTGGAGAAGTATACCTTTTTAAAGCCAGAACTTGTGGAGAATATAACCTTTGGAATTAACGAGGAGATAACAAAGAGTGTTTCCCCTGTTAACTATGATTTACCCTTTACCTTGCTTTACCTCGGAACGCTCAGGGGGAGCCACAAAAATCCTTCAATTTTTATAGAGGTTTTTTCTGAGTTTGCAAGAAGGTCGGGTAATGCCAGGTTAATTATTGTTGGGAACACTGCTGAAGAGGTAAAAAGGTATGTCATGGAAAAAATGCCACATAATAGTGTAGAATTCCACAGCTATGTAAAAAACGATGAGGTATTTAAGTTTGTTAACAATAGTCACGTTTTATGGCTTTTAATCTCCAGGGGTCCCGGATTTGAGCTTGTAATGCCCGCAAAAACCATAACATATCTCGGGTTAAAAAGACCTATTTTAGCGACGGTTCCCCAAGGGTGGACGATGGAATTTTTAAAGAGGCTTGGTGTTGAAGTTGCCGACATTGATAAGGCGGAGGAAATAAAAAGATCTCTTGAAAAACTTTATCAGGATTATGCTAATAGATCTTTAAAGTCTTTGCAAGAAAAAACAACAAAAGAATTTTCTTACAGCAAAATTGCCGAAAGATACGAGGCATTTTTGAAAAGCCTCATCTAATCTTTAGAATTTAAAGATGAAGATCCTTGTAGCAGGTGGTGCAGGCTTTATAGGTTCTAATCTTGTTAAGAGGTTGCTAAAGGAGAATTTCAAGGTAACGGTTGTTGACGATCTTTCGAAAGGCAGTTTAGAGAAGCTGGATGAGTTTGTAAATAATGGCAATTTAAAATTTTATAAAATTGACGTTACCACCGATGAGGTCTTTAAAATCAATGAAAAATTTGACATTATTATTGATCTTGTGGCATATAAAATTCCGCGTTATTCCAGTGCAATTAAAACCCTGACGGTAAACACTCGTGGATGCGAGAATATGTTAAAGCTTGCGGTCAGAGATTCTGCAAAAGTCATAATAGCCTCTACTTCAGATGTTTATGGGAAGTCTGAGGTTATGCCATATAAAGAGGATGGGAACTTGTGTCTGGGACCATCCTTCTCGCGACGCTGGGCTTATGCCGTTTCAAAAATTTTCAATGAGCACCTAGTCATTGCTTATCATGATGAGTATGGTATTCCGTTCGTGATTCTAAGATTTTTTGGCGCATATGGTCCTCATATGCATCTTGACTGGTGGGGTGGACCAGTGGGGGTATTCCTCAAGAACATCGATGAGGGTAAGCCCATCACTATTCACGGCGATGGCAGTCAAAAACGGTGCTTTATGTATATAGATGACCTTGTTGAATGTATTTTTAGAGCCATTAATAATCCTGAGGCTGAAAATCAAATAATAAATATAGGAACTGAAGAGGAGATTTCTATTCTTGACCTTGCCCGGCTTATTCACGCCCTTTCATTTCCAGAGAAGGAATTGAAGTTAGAATTTGTGCCTTATGAGAGTTTCTCTCCCAATTACGAGGATCCCAGGAGAAGAATTGGAGATTATACGCTGATGAAGACCATTCTTGGGTTTAAACCAGAATATAGCCTTCGAGATGGGCTTTTAAGATTTATTGAGTGGTTTAAGAGTAAGAAGAGATAGATTCTTTAAGGCTCAAAGATAGGAACTTTTAATTATTAGAGATTTGTGAGCATACTCGTTCACAGTGAATGTTTTTTCCCAAAAGTCTTGTTTTTTCTTAAAATTTGACCTTCGGTAATACCCATCTAAAAATTTAATACATTAAAACAAGGGGGTAACATGGTTAATCTTAAAATAACTGATTGGCTACAGGTATTGTCGATAGGTGTCCCTGTATCCAAGGTTTCAGCTACTGCTGCAGAAAGGTGCTGTGAGAGGAGCCAGAGATGCCCAAACGAGTAAGAATAGGGCGTCACTGCTGTGACGCCCTTCTTCCATTTAAAGGGGTATAAAAATGAAGAGAAAATACACGGTCTCAAAATATAATTTGTATAGTGGTAACTACATATTCAACTTGAGGCAGAGAAGTCTTATTAGGGGAAATGAATCCCTCCTGAATGCTCTTCAAAACGGGGATCTGGAAAGGGTGCCTTACGAGGTTATCGAGGTTCTCAATACGGCAGGAATGGTGGTAGAGGAAGGAATTGATGAGACGAAACTGATTGCTTTGTGGGTTTCTTCAAAGAGTTTTAACACTAATACCTTAAGCGTCGCTTATATACCAACTTACAGTTGCAATTTTCGATGCATCTACTGTTATGCTGAATCTGTACGTGAATCAAAGGGAGTTATAACGCGTAATACCAACGAGGCGTTCTTAAACTGGCTGAAAAATGTTCTTATTTTGGCTGAGCCAAAGTATCTTGACATTACCTTTCACGGAGGTGAGCCCTTGCTCTTGAAAGATGAACTTATAACTCTATCGGAAAACATTTTAAAATTGTGTGAGTTGCAAGAAGTGAAACTGAAAGGTATCAGTTTGGTCACAAATGGCAGCTTACTTACTGACCAGTTTGTAAAGAAAATCACTAATTTGGCAGTTCCATGTAGAGCTTTGGTGACTATTGATGGTCCTGAAACTGTGCATAATGCAAGAAGATACTATAGAGATGGCAGTGGCAGTTTTTCCAAAATTGTTGAGAACATTAAAAGTGCTTTAGATTCAGGTATGTTAATAACTTTGGGTTACAACTATGATAGGCAGAATTATGCAGATATCCCACACTTCCTGGATTTCTTGGTTGATAATGGTTTCAGCGAGAATGAAAAATTTCAGTTAATTTTCGGAGCCGTGAGAAAGGGTCTGAATCAAGAAGAGAAGGAACATTTTATGAAATATGAAATGGGACAGGCGGAATCTGCAAAGGTAATGATTTGGGCTTATCGAGAGTCTTTAAAGAGGGGATTGAGGATTGTGGAACCTTTGGGTGCTGGACTTTGTACTTTAAAAAAACCCTGGAGTTTTATAGTGGACTGCAATGGGGATATTTTTAAATGTATTACTATGGCTGGACATGAAGTGTCTAAAGTGGGAACTATTAGCGAGCCTGTAGAGGTTGTCCTTCAAAGATCCTCAAAGTTTATTTTCCCTTACAATTGGGAGAAATTTACCATGTGCAGGAATTGTAAATATTTACCTATTTGCCTTGGAGGTTGTTTCGAACAAGCAATTATCAAGGGAAAAAGAGTTGACTGCAAAAGACATTATTTCGATAGCCTGTTCCCTCAGCTTATTGACCTTATAGCCGAGGTTTACGAGAAATATCCCGAAGGGAACAAGGACCAAAAAATAGAGTATGTTTTAGGAACTCGTGGTGAACATTGAATAACTTGGGCTTTAAAATTTTAGGACTTTACTTCGCCCGAGGAATATGGTAGTTAGTGTCAAAAACCTAAAGAAAGTTTACAGAAGACATCTGAAGGAACCTGGTTTTAGAGGTATATTCCAAAGTATTTTTAAAAGGAAGTACCTGGAAGTCTTAGCTTTAAATGATATTTCCTTCGAGATTGCACCAGGCGAGTTTATTGGATATATAGGGCCCAATGGTGCAGGTAAGACAACGACCATGAAAATTCTGTCTGGCATTCTTTATCCAACATCGGGGGAAGTAACCGTTCTGGGATATGTGCCCACCGAGAGGAAGCGAGATTTCCTGAAAAAGATTACTTTTATTATGGGGCAAAAGACCCAGTTGTGGTGGGATCTACCTGCCATGGACTCTTTTCTTTTGCTTAAGAAGATATACGAGATACCTGACAGGGAATTTCAAAGGGAAGTTGATGAGCTTTCTGATCTTTTGAATGTTAAGGAGCTCTTAAAAGTCCCGCTGAGGAAGCTCTCTCTTGGTGAGAGGATGAAAATGGAACTTATCGCAGGTCTATTGCACGGTCCTGAAGTAATTTTCCTTGATGAGCCTACCATTGGACTCGATTTTGTTTCCCAGGAGAGGATCCACGAATTTCTAAAGTATTACAATGAAAATAAGGGTAAAACAATTATTTTAACGAGTCATTATGTCAGGGATATAGATAGACTTTGCAAAAGAATCATTTTTATCCACAAAGGGCGAATTTATTTTGATGGTGAAAGAGACAAATTCATCGACAAATTTACAAAGAACCGAATACTGGCCGTGAAATTTAGAGATGACTCCTTTGAGAGCTTGAAAAGGTTCGGTAAAATCATTGAAGTTGTGGATGGAGAGGTACGGATCGAAGTGCCCAAGGAGAAGGTCCAGGAAATTTTGCAGGAAGTTGTAAAGTTTAGGGGATTTGAGGGAGTTTTTGTGGAAGACCTTTCCCTTGAGGATGCATTAAGAGAGGTCTTTAGAGATATTCAAGATGAAAAGGTTTAGTAAATATCTGCAGGTCGTTATTAACACAGTAGCCGAAAGCTCGGAGTTTAGATTCAACCACCTATTGAGTTTTTTGGTTATAGCCTTGCCCCTTGTATTTATGTTTTTGTTGTGGAAAAGAATTTTTTATGTAACTGGACAGATAGGTGAATTTAGCTTTCGTGATATGGTCACTTACTATTTTCTCGTTGTGCTATTATATGACATTACTTATCCCGGACCATTCTGGGAAGTAATAGATCACATACGTGATGGAATGCTAAACATTTTTTTAACCAAACCTATAAGTTACCCTGCGTATATTTTTTCACTTAAGCTTGGAATCAATCTTCCTTATTTTCTCATGGCGCTAATTGTGCTTGTGAGTCTTGGTATTATTACAGGATTTGGTAAGTACCTGATTACACCTTCTAACTTTTTTTCTTTTGGTGTTTTCCTTATTGCATTTACCTTTGCGATAGTTTTAGGGCTCTCTCTTTCTTTATTATTCAGCTTACTAACCTTCTGGCTCGAGGAAGGTCGGGGTCTTGATTTTTTCTTAGAATTTTTGATAGGTCTCTCAAGTGGATCATTATTACCTATCTCTCTCTACCCTAGGTTTTTGAGGCCCTTGTGTTCTTTACTTCCCTTTAGGTATGTACTTAATTTCCCCGTGGAGGTTTATTTAGGAGTAATCCACGGGAAAGAGCTGGCTCAAGGTATGATAATACAGGTTTTTTGGTGTGTTCTTTCATACGTAATGCTAAGGCTTTTGTGGAAGAAAGGGTTAAAAATTTATGAGGGCGTGGGCGCGTAGGTTGAGGTACTATGTATCCCTTTGGGGTGAATTTCTGCTACTTCAGGTGAAAAGGGAGACCATTTTTAGAGGCAGTTTTCTCCTGGAGATAGTTTCTTATGCGCTCTGGTTTTTGTTTAACATTTTCTTTTTTGGCGTTATTTTTTCTCATGTAAAATCTATCGGAGGGTGGGGACCACTTGAGGTTTTAACCTTGATTTCGGTTAATCAAGTGATTTCGGCTTTTTACGATGGAGTTCTTGGTCCTAACTTGAGAAGGTTTCAGACATATATAGAAAGGGGTGACTTTGACTTATTTCTTATGAAACCTTTAGACCTTCAGTTTTTTGTTTCAACAAGATTTGCGGACCTGAAGCCTCTTTTTTCCATACCTTTTCCCGTTTTTACTCTTCTTTTTGCGCTTCTCAGGCGAGGGGTGAATATCGGAGTTTTTGATATTTTCTTATTTATTCTTTGCTTTGTTATCGGGGTTTTGATCCGTTACGGTCTTGGATTTTCAGTTATGTCTCTTTCCTTTTACTTCGTTAGGGTATCTGCCTTGCACTCCTTGCAAAGAGAATTGCTTTCTTACGCGGGTTATCCTCTTTCTATATACGAGGGGTTCTCAAGGATTCTTTTCACTTTTATCTTTCCCGTCGCCCTGGTTGCAAATCTACCAGCTCAGGCAATTCTGAACTATCAGGTGAGTTACGAACTTCTGATTTACAGTTTGATATTTGGCTTATTTATTTTAGTTTTTTCAAGAAAAATGTTTTACCACGCCTTAAAACACTATGAAAGTGCAAGTAGCTAAATTTAAATATGAGGACTTGATTCTTCATCCTGGATTGGGTTAAGCCCTTTGGGTGTCAAAGGGTGGTGTTGGAGTTGTAAAAGGATTCTTAACTTTTTGCTTTCTTTCGGGGGTCCTTGTAAATAATCTTCTCTACGGAAGATATTTTGAAAGTATACCAGGGTCTCGTTTAAGGACTATTATATTATGAGACTGCTTTGAATGTTTAGCAAACAAATTCTCCCCAGAAGAAAATTACGAACAATAGATATTTTCAAACCAGACTCTTAGCATTTTATTAGATTCTGAGTGTATGTCAGGTTTTTACTCTCCCTTGCGTTTTTATGTATTAACTGTTCTTTGTAAATGGGGTTGGGTAGTCGCTTAAAGGAGGTTTATATGATGAGGATTTTTCCCGTTGTCTTTGTTTTGTTTTTTACTTTACAAAACTTGGCTAATGCGGAAGTATACTCTCTGGACCAAATAAGTGACGGTGTAGTTTACGCAGCTTTTTCTGACACCTCCGATTCGATGGTGAATACCAGTGTTCAAAGCGACAGTAAGGTATCTGGTAATGCAATCAGGGCGGATTCCCTTGATGAAAAAGATTACCCCGTGAGAG
>JBDRYG010000031.1:0-19005 GCA_039803305.1 Caldifarciminota bacterium | reverse complement strand
TGGGGCTAACTCTTTTTCTTCTTCTTTCTCTTCCCTTGGTGTTTCAATTTCCGTTGATATCACTTCAAGCCCTTGTTTTTCCAGGTCTTCAAGGATTCTGGCAGCTTCCTCAAGGTTAACTTCCTCTATTTGCCCGATTTTACTAATGTCCTCTTGTAATCCTATTAAAACACTCTCTTTTAAACCAAGTTTGGAATTTATTTGCTCTAAGGATTTGCTCATTTTTGCCAAGAGATCATCATATTCTTTTACCTTTTTAATTACATCCATCAGTCTAGTCCGGGCATCTTGCTCTTCAGGACCACCCATTCTAATTTTGATTACCAATTTCCCCGCTTCCTCTTCATATGCATTTTTCTGAGATTCAACCTCTTTCATGCTTTCTATAAGGAAATCTTTGATTTTTTCCAGTCTACTGTAAAGTTCCTCCAGCTGTTTTAAGTATACCTGTCCCTTCCCCTGAAATCTTCTAGATCTAAGCTCCTCTTCCTGTTGCAATAGTGTGTGAATTGGCGTGACATTTTCTACTTTTATTGTTGAGGGTGGGGTCATACTCTTTACTTTCTGAAAGTCCTCGTCGGTTTCAGCCTCAAGCAAAGCCTTAAATTGGTTGTAGTTATGCTGTACAATGGCTAGCTGTTTGGCAATAGAAGTTAATCTTGCCTTACCCTGTTCGACTGGGATCTCACCAAGAAGTATTGCTATCTTGATTTTGTTGTATTCAATGTCAAGCTCTTTGATTTGATCGGAAAGCCTGTCTACCTCTTCCCTGACGCTTTGTAAGAGGGCTTCCAGTTCCCTAGATAGATAACTAATTTCCTTTTCGTAATCGTTTTTTAATATCCTGAACTGTTTCTCTGTTATCTCGCCCTTTTGATAAAATTCATTTAACTTTGAAAGGGCTCGTGTAACCGAGCCATATTTTTCCTTTAAATCTTCTATGCGTTCTATTAAGCTTTCAAGTTCCATGTTAACATTATATAACTGTGATTAAAAAAAGTCAAGGCTTAAGAGTGGCGTTTGTAGGTTTGCTTCTTATTTACGAATAAGAAAGATTAAAATAGACCAAGATAGGAGGTACTATTATGATTTTTGTATTCGGTGCTGGTAGACAGGGTATTGTGACGATTGAGACTTTAAGGGATCTCAGAATAGAGGATGTGGTAGTTGTCGAAATGGATAGACAAAATGCTGAAAAGGCTTCTAAATTCGGTTTTAAGACTATTGTAAATTCCTTCGATTCTAAAGATGTTGAAGACCTTATCCAACCAGGAGATATTATAATTAACTGCTTGCCGGCAAGGTTTGGCGAGAGGGTTTTGCATCTTGCTATAAATAAGAGGACAGACCTTGTAGATATTTCGTATATGGAGGAAGATCCCTTTGAAATTACCAGCATTGTATCAGACAGAGGATTAAGATTTGTAGTTGATGCCGGGTTTGCTCCGGGACTATCTAATTTTCTCGTAGGTTTAGGCTACGAGAAATACGGCAATGATATTGACCGAATAGTTATCAAGGTAGGTGGAATACCTTTAAACCCCGTTCCACCATTTAACTACCATTTGACCTGGTCGCCTGAGGATCTTCTGGATGAATATAGAAGGCCTGCCAGAATTAAAATCAATGGTGTGATTCAGTCAGTTCCAGCTCTCTCGGGTATTCAAAAGGAATTCTTCAAGGGAATAGAAGGAGAGTTCGAGTCATTTTACACCGATGGACTTAGGACTCTTTTGAGAACCATCGAAGGTGTGCCAACTTTAGAGGAAAGAACTGTGAGATATCCAGGACATGGAGAGATATTCAATGTACTGAAACAAATAGGTCTTTTAGATAAGGAATGTCCGATATACATGGTTTTTGTGAATTGGCTTTTGGACCAGCTTAAGAAAGGTGACGAAAGGGATTTGGCAATACTCAGGGTTGAATTTTGGAAAGGAAATATTGTGAGGGGGTTTGAAATCGTTCATTTCTATAATCATAAGAAAGGCAGAACCGCAATGAGTGAATTAACAGGCATTCCACCTGCAATAATTACTAAGTTCCTCCGCGAGGGCGAAATTTTCCAAACAGGAATTTTACCACTTGAGCTTCTGGGAATGCAGCAAGCTTTCTCTGAAAAGTTCATTAGACTACTTGAAGACTTTGATATTCATTTCAAAGAATTCTGAGAATCAGCAGGAATGCTATCCACTCCCTGATCTATACCATTAATGTTCTCGTCTTGAGGAGTAGAGGAAACAGGAGTCATCTCGTATGTAACCGAATCAGTTTCTGCTTCTTTTTCACTGACGTCATATTCTTCTGAAATTATATTTCTGATTTTCATTATATATAAAATTTTCTCCGCCCGTTTTCTTATGTAATTTGATGGTGTTAGTGGTGAATATTTGAGTGGATTCGGAAGGATGGCTGCCAATAAAGCTGCTTCATTAGGGTTTAATTCCAGGCAAGGTTTTTTAAAATAATATCTTGATGCGGCCTCTGCGCCAAAGACACCGTAACCCCATTCTGCAATATTTAAGTAGAGTTCCAAAATCCTTCTTTTTGAAAGTCTTTTTTCTATTCTGATTGTCAAAATTGCTTCGTGTATTTTTCTGATTATGCTCTTTCGCGGTCCAAGAAAGATGTTTTTGGCTAATTGTTGAGTAATTGTGCTGCCACCGTATTTAAGTTTTCTTTTCTTCAGGTTTTTTGATATAGCAAGTTTGATTCCTTCTAAATCGAATCCTTCATGTTTGTAAAACTTATCGTCTTCTGCAATAAGTACGGCTCTTATAAGATATGGGGAAATCTGATTCATCGGAACATACATTTTGTATAGGTGTAAATTTTCCCCGCGCTTCTTTGCGGCTTTTAACCTGTAATTCATCATTGCTGTTGTTTCAGGAATCTTTTCCCTTAGTGAGTCTACATCGTATAAAAAAGGGGGAATTGTAAGATAAGCTACATAGAAGACGATTAAAAGAAGTGTAAGGATTTTTAGTAATCTAAACATTGTTTGTAAAATTATATTTTCCGCAAAGCGTACTACCAATTGTGTTATTTACAATTCACTGTATTGTATCTATAAGAGTACAAAACTTTGAACTGGGAGGAAAAATGAGGTTAGATAGGTTTACAGAGGGTGCTCAGGAGTCTCTGTTTAGAGCGCAAGAACTTGTTGCTAAATTTAAGCACAATCAGCTTGATGTTGAACATATTTTCTATGGACTTCTGGAAGAGGAAGAAGGAGTTATCCCACAGATCTTTGAGAGATTAAATGTTCATCCTGTGCTTGTGAAGGAAAAACTTAAGGAAGCACTCACAAAAGTGCCTCAGGTCGAAATGCAGGGTTCAAGGCCCATTCAAATTTATATAACCCCAAGAGCTCAGGAGGTGATCCAGCAAGCATTTCAAGAGGCTGAGAAGCTAAAGGATGAGTTTGTTGCCCAAGAACACATCCTCCTTGCGATAGAAAATGTTGCAGGTGGTCCTTCTGCAAGGATTTTGAAGGAGTTTGGCATTGATAGGGAGAAAATTTACAAGGCACTGTATGAGATAAGAGGCGGGCAGAGGGTTACAGAACCAACAGCTGAGAGTAAATATAATGCTCTTGCAAAATATACAGTTGATATAACAAAGCTTGCGGAGCAGGGGAAACTTGACCCCGTTATTGGAAGAGATGGAGAAATTGAAAGAGTTATTCAGATTATTTTGCGTAAAACCAAGAATAATCCAGTATTAATCGGTGAGCCTGGTGTTGGCAAGACAGCTATAGTTTATGGACTTGCCCAAAGAATTCACGATAGAAAAGTTCCGGACTTTTTGAAGGATAAGAGAATATTAATGCTAGATATGGGTGCATTACTTGCAGGTACAAAATTCAGGGGGGAATTTGAAGAGAGACTGAAGGCAGTTCTCGATGAGGTTAAAAGACAAAAAGACAGGATAATTTTATTTATTGATGAACTTCACACCATCGTCGGAGCCGGGGCTGGGGAGGGCGCTTTAGATGCTGCTAATCTCTTAAAACCAGGTCTTGCATCAGGAGAGTTGCGGGTAATTGGGGCGACTACTCTTGATGAGTATAGACAGAGGATTGAAAAAGACGGTGCCTTAGAAAGAAGATTTCAACCAGTTTATGTGAAGGAGCCCACTGTGAGTGAAACGATAGAGATTTTGCGGGGTGTTAGGGAGAGATTCGAAGTACACCACAAAGTTAAGATTGAAGATTCAGCTTTGGTCGCTGCAGCAAAACTTTCGGATAGATATGTGCAGGGTAGAAAGTTGCCAGATAAAGCCATTGACCTTTTAGATGAGGCTTGTTCCTATCTGCGGATAAAACTATCTGAAATGCCTGGTGAGTTAAAGGATTTACAGAACAAAATTGAGAAGCTTAAAGATCAATTAACTTTTTTGGGTCAATTTTCCGCAAATGGAGATATATCGCGTATAAAAAAAGAGCTTGAAGAACTTGAGAAAGAATTTGAACAAAAAAAGCAACTTTGGTTAAATGAGAAAAACCTTGATGATAAGGTAGATGAAAATGACATAGCATATGTTGTCTCTAACTGGACTGGAATTCCAGTAATGCGACTTCTTGAGGATGAAGCTAAGAGATTATTATATCTTGAAGATGAGCTGAGAAAGAGGGTTAAAGGTCAGGATTACGCTATTAAAGTGGTGGCAGAGGCTATAAGACGCTCAAGAGCGGGGCTTGGGCCCAAAGGTAGGCCTATTGGTGTTTTCATGTTTTTAGGACCTACAGGCGTTGGGAAAACCCATCTGGCTCGTCAGCTTGCTTATTTGCTTTTCAATGATGAGGATGCCCTCCTTAGAATTGATATGTCAGAGTATATGGAAAAACATGCTGTTTCAAGATTAATAGGGGCACCACCGGGTTACATTGGTTTTGAAAGGGGTGGCCAACTGACGGAAGCTGTCAGGAGAAGACCTTATCAGGTGATACTTTTTGATGAAATTGAAAAAGCACATCCAGATGTTTTTAACATTATGCTTCAGATCTTTGATGCAGGTAGGCTTACTGACTCCCAGGGACATGTGGTTGATTTCAGAAACACCTTGATTATAATGACTTCAAATATACAATACCAGTTCTCTGAAAGTCCTCGAATTGGTTTTATAAGAAATGACACAGAGATTTCGAAGATTCATCAATCAAGAGTAAATGCCATTATGCCAGAACTTTTGAAGTTCTTTAAAATCGAGTTCCTTAATCGCATTGACGAGTTTGTATTCTTTAATCCACTTGGGAAAGAAGAAGTTAAGCAGATTGTTGAGCTCCAACTTTTAGAAGTTAAGGAAAACCTTGCTGAAAATAAGATTGAAGTAGAATGGACCTCACGCCTAGTTGAGTATCTAGCAGAGATAGGTTACAACCCTGAATTGGGTGCTCGTCCACTTCGAAGAGCAATTCAAACCTACATCGAAAATCCTATTGCTGATCGCATACTTTCTGGTGAATTTAAGCCAGGTGACAAAATTATGATCGATTACAAAGAGGAAGTGAATTTTTCGAAGGTGTAAATCTTAATATCTGTCGCTAGGGTATTTCCAGTCTTTATCAAGGCACATTCTTGAAAGTCTTGTAATCGTGGGGATTTTTCTCTTGTGTTCTGAAGTTACTACTCTTCTGTAAATGTCTAAAACTGCCTCTTCTGTTATTTGGAGAACTTCTGCGGTTTCACGAACTGAAAGTTCCAATTCTACAAGACAATATAAAACTCTATCGATTTCATAATAAGTATGTCCTAATTCGTCTTCATCGGTTTGTCCAACCCATAAACCTGCCGAAGGTTTTTTCCTTATAATTTCCGTTGGTATTCCGACAAAATCTGATAGTTGCCAAACCTGGGTTTTATAAAGATCTCCGATAGGATACAAATCTGCCGCAACGTCTCCGTATTTTGTACCGTAGCCTAGAAGAAGTTCGGTTTTGTTTGATGTGCCAATTACGAAGCCTCCCAGAGCATTTGCGTACAGGTAATTGAGTATCATTCGTATCCTTGGCTTAACATTTGCTAATGCTAATTTCTCGTTCTTTTCAAATTTACCTATTTCCTCATATCTTTCAGAAAACCACTGGATAGCACCGTTAATAGGGATAATGCGATATTTAATATTGAATTTATTGACAAGATCCAGAGCATGATCGATATCTTCTTTAGAGGAAACTCCTTCTTCAGGCATTATCAGGCACAAAAGGTT
The DNA here is from genome assembly GCA_039803305.1 of Caldifarciminota bacterium. GTDB lineage: Bacteria > Hydrothermota > Hydrothermia > UBA1063 > UBA1063 > UBA1063. The sequence goes on along the minus strand of JBDRYG010000031.1, from coordinate 12,795 downwards.
TTCTCCTAAAGCTTCTTTACTTAGCACGGCTACAAGGGACGAGTCGACACCCCCTGAAAGAGCAACAATTCCCACTTTTACATTTAGTTTTTCAAACCGGTCTCTAATTGAATTAACAATCACTTTTTTGTAAAGTTCAAGTTCGTGCTCTTTTAGTAAAATGTCTATATCCATTTGCTCATCTCCTCGTAAGCTCTGATTATTTCTTCAAGGATTTCCCTTCTTACTTCCCTTACTCTTATGTCTCTTCGTCTCAGTCTCTTTGCTTCTTCAAGATCAACTTCTATGACCTTGAAATCCTCTTCTAATAATTTTAATCTCGCTATGAGCCTTGAATTTGCCGAATATACAGCGCTTCCTCCCCAGTAAGTAATACCCTCCTGGATACCACACATATTAACAAAAACTATAGGAAGTATATTATCGAGAACTCTTACTTTTAAGAAGTCATCCCAGGTTTCAATTTTGCCCCTATCAAATGGCGATGCAGATAGTGCGAAGATAATTTCAGCTCCCCGAAATGTTAAAGCCCTTGCAGGTTCAGGAAACCACAGATCCTCACTAATTAAAATCCCAATTTTTCCAAAGGGTGTATCAAAAACAGGTAGTGAAGAGCCAGATTTAAAATATTTAAGCTCATCAAAAAGTCTATAATTTACCAGGTGTGTCTTTGCATATTTTCCAACGATGGTTCCTGCCCCAATTAGTGCAGCGGAATTGTAAAAAAATCCCCTTTCGTCTTTATCAACATATCCCAAGACAGCCCAGATTTTTAGTTCTTCTGTTTTTTTAACTATTCGAGCTAAAGATTCAAGATTTTCATCAACCTTATCAAGATAAATGTCTCCAGAACCGTAGCCAAGGGTTGCCAGTTCTGGAAATACCACAATATCAGCACCACTTTTTTTGCCTTCCTCCAGTGCGTGAATTATTTTCTTCTCATTATATTCGATAAAACCAAGCCTTGAAGCTATCTGTGCTATGCCCACTTTTATTGTTTTTTTCATAAAAGCTCCTTTAAAATCTAACTTCCAGACTTTGATCGAAACGTGCTGTAAAATACCATCGTCCTTTAGATCCCTTGAAGTCAGGAAGATCGTAACTTAGCTCTATAGATCCTGAAGAACCCTTTGAATCAATAACCTTACTTCCGAGTTTTAGTCTGCCGCCAAAGGAGTAGTCGTAATCTTCAGGGTATATGTAGCTATGGTAAACTATGCCCAATCCTGCGTACGGAGAAAAATATCGAGTGGGGTAAGTAAAATTGACCGTTAACGGAAGATTGACTTCCTTATATTCACTCCTGAATATATATTCGCCTGATCCTTCAATGAAAAAGAACCTTGATGGATAAACGCCTCCGGTCACGCCGAGCACAGGATACACATTGCTGTTTTCAATTACCACAGAGGAATTGATACCGAACTTGAAGATATTGCCCTTAGTTCGGGCAAAGGCAAAATTTACCAAGACAATGAGTAAAAGTGCCGAGATTCTTCTGTTCATAATATATAGTATAATCTGAAGTGCCCTTAGAGTAAAGTTTTTTGCTCTACCCTTATAATTATTCTCAAGATTATGAGAAGCTTTTTTATCTTAGTGGTGTTTCTTATTAATGATGCACCTCTTGTGTCTCAGGCAAAGAGAACAATTCAGATTGATGGCGTTATAAATCCTGAGGAGTATGCTGGCAAAGTTGATTTAATTCAAGGTAGAGCGACATTATACTATGGTTTTGATAGTTCAAATGTTTATTTCGGGCTGATTTATGATGTTCCCGGATGGTTTGCTATAGGCTTTAACCCTGAAGAAGGTATGAAGAATGCAGACATGATTATTATCTTAGAGCATAGTGGCAGATGGATTTTGCAGGATGCATATTCAACGGGCATTTATGGACCTCATAGAGAGGATACAAAACTTGGTGGTACCAGTGACATTTTGGATTATAAAATTTCTATTTACGAGGGTTACAAAGTAGTAGAGCTCAAGAGAAAGATGAGTACGGGAGATAAGTATGACGCGGAAATTTTGCCAGGGAAAAAAATAAAGTTAATTTTTGCAGGTTCTAAGCTTAGTAAAATAAGCAGGAAGCATGATTTAGTAAAGGGTACTTTAAATCTGGTTTTTGAGAGGTAAGGAATGTTTAAAACTATTCATATAATTCTGAATTCGTCTTCATTAATATGTATCTTGCTTGGAGTCTATTTTGCGAGGGTTCATAAACTTTTGTGGCACCATGTCTTTATATTCGGTGCACTGTTTCTTTGTTCGATGAGTGTTTTAAGTATGTATCTACGGGTTGGTGGACTTATTAATATTCACTGTTACTTTGGTGTCTTTGCATGGTTTGTTATGTTTTTGACTTTCATGAGCGGTTTTCTTTTCAGGAGAAAATACTTGAGAAGGTCTTTGCATAAGATCCTCGGTATTCTTACCGTATCCATGATAAGTATCCAGATTTTACTAAGTGTAACGGTATTATGAGGCTTCTGATTGTTGACGGTGCTTCATTAGCTTATAGAAGCTATTATGCCCTGGCTGAACGACCACTTATCAACAGTAAAGGTATAAAAACAGGTGCACCATATACGTTTTTGAATTCTTACTTAAAGTTAGTTAGGGAGTTAAAACCATCCCATGTAGTTGTGGTTTTTGATGCAAAAGGTAAGACTTTTAGACATGAGCTTTTTGCTGAATATAAAGCTCAACGTCCTAAGGCACCACCTGATTTCAAAATCCAGCTTTCTTACATAAAGGAAATATTGGATGCCCTTAATGTAAAAAGGCTTGAAATTCCTGGTGTAGAAGCTGATGATGTGATTGCAACTTTAAGTAAAAAGGCAGAAAGAGACGGCTTTGAAGTATTTGTGGCTACAATGGACAAAGATCTCTACCAGCTTGTTACAGAAAAAGTAAAAATCGTTGAGACAAAGGATGGGGTTATAAAGATTATAGGTGAACAAGAGGTAATAGAAAAATTCGGCGTTAAACCCTCCCAAATTCCGGATCTTCTTGCCCTCATAGGTGACAAGATAGATAATATCCCCAATATACCTGGAATTGGCGAAAAAACTGGGAGTGAACTTATTAGAAATTATGGCGGAGTGGCTGGCATCCTTGAATCGAAAGAATCTCGTGATGTTATAAGTAAGATAAAATATTATAGGGACCAGATTCTGAATACACTGGAACTTGTTAAACTAAGGGACGATCTAAGTTTAGATATTAATTACGACGAATTTAAATTAAAGGATTTTAATAGAGAGAGGTTTTTCAGGGTCTTAGGTGAACTTGAGTTTTACTCAATAATGGCAGAGTTTGCATTAAAACCAGAGGTTTCAGTAACGGAGGTATCGACAGTCCCCTTTGACTTTCTTAGTGCTGACACAATTTCTGTTGAATATGATAATAAAGATACTTTCTTTATCTCTAAGGATCCTTCGAATGTTTATAAGCTAAAAAAGGATAAGGTTTTGCCTTTCTTAAAAAACTTCACCGGAAAAATCGTCACCTTCGAATCGAAGAAGCTCTTCAAGATTTGTGATTCTTTAAATGTTGGTTTTGATGTCATACTATCATCTTTCTTACTAAATAGTGATAGACCCAAATTTGATGATGAATCTGTGACATTGGAATACACGGGCTTTGGTCTCGGAATAAGCCCTGAGGAGAGACTTGCTAATCTTTGTGCTTTAAACCTTTATTCTTACAAGGTTTTAGAGAAAGAACTTGCTAAAAGAAATTTATGGAATCTACTTGTGAACCTGGAAATTCCTTTTCAAAAGGTCCTTGCAGATATGGAAAAAACAGGAATTAAAATTGATATTTCAAAATTACTCGAAATCGAGAAGAAGCTTAATGAAGAGTTGAAAAAAAAGGAGAAGGAAATTTATGAACTTGCTGGCACGCCATTTAATATCAACTCTCCGAAGCAACTCTCCGAAATTTTATTTTCCAGGTTGAAGCTCAAGCCCGTTAAAAGAACGAAAACTGGTTATTCGACGGATGAAGAAAGTTTAAGGAAGTTAGCAGATGTTCATCCGTTACCAGGTGCTATTCTATCTTATCGAGAGATTTTCAAAATAAAAACTACATATGTAGATTCCTTTCTTGAACTTGTGGACAGGGCGTCTGGGAGGATATATCCGGTTTTTAACCAAGTAGGAGCTGCAACGGGGCGGATTTCCTGTTTGAACCCAAATTTTCAAACTTTACCTGTAAAATCAACTATCGGGAGAGATCTTCGTGATGTAATAACTGCAGAAGAAGGATACAAAATTCTTGCAGCGGATTACTCTCAGATTGAGTTAAGGATTCTTGCCCACTTTTCGGGGGATAAAAGGCTCATAGAAGTTTTTGAGGAAGATCTGGATGTCCATGCTATTACAGCATCCTACATATTTAATAAACCGTTGCAAGAGATTACTGATTCGGAGAGAAGAAAAGCGAAAACTGTAAATTTTGGTATAATTTACGGAATTTCTCCCTATGGGTTAGCTAAAGAGCTCGGGATCGAAGTTGGTGAAGCAGAAAAGCTTATAAAAATGTTTTTTGCCATATACCCGGGTGTCTTGAGTTGGATAGAAAGAAACTTGGAGTTTGCCGAAAAGAGCGGGTATGTTAAGACCCTTATGGGTAGAGTAAGATATGTGCCGGGACTGGCCTCTCCCGATATTTCCATTGCAGAACAGGCCCGGCGTATAGCCATTAACACTCCAATTCAGGGAACAGTAGCGGACATAATGAAATTAGCCATGATAAAGATTTATAATGAACTGAAAGGACGAGGGTTAAAATCTAAGATAATTCTTCAGATTCATGACGAAATACTAATGGAGGTGAAAATAGAGGAAGAGGAATTTATTACACGTATGGTCAAGGATATTATGGAAACTGTGTATGATTTCGCTGTACCATTAAAGGTATCTATAGGTACCGGTAGGACTTGGTTAGCCGCTTCAAATAAATAAAGTTATAATTCAACTTGACTTTTAGTTAGATTTGCCTTAATAATAATAGTGTTGCAAAAGGAGGATTAGAAAATTTTCCTGAATGATGATTGGTGGAAAAAAATGCAAAGAGAACCTACCGTACCAAAAGTTGGTATAGGTAGGGTTGGTCCTGAAGAAGGACATGAGCGATCTATTATTGTTAGTGGGATAGCAACTGGCGTTTCTCAAGATCCTTCCCCCTGGAAAGCCGGAGTTCAGGCCGGTAAAACTGCTTTTGAGAAGTTAGGAAAAGCTAAACCGAACTTTGCTTTCGTATTTGTAAATGGTAATTACGAAATAGATCCTGTGGTTAAAGGTATATTACAATCAGTAGGCAAAGATGTCCCTGTGATTGGTATCAAAACCCTTGGGGTCCTCTTTACCGAGAATCAAGTAGTGAGTCAAGGTGTTGTCACCCTCATAATTAAGAGCGATTCCTATAAAGTTGTTAGCTCTGTTGGTAAAAACATACACCAGGGGCTCCACTCGGCGTTAGAGGCGGCTTGTGTTCCTATTCTTGATCAGATAAGAGCACGTAAGGCTGAGGGCTTTGAACATTTAAGCCTCTTCTTCATTCTTGATTCTTATGTAAATGGTGATGTTTTAGTAACTGAGATATCAAGAATAGTGGACCGATATGATCCTAATATTACTTTTCACGGTGGAATACTGGATTTTGAAGAGGTCTCAAAAGAGTGTTCTATTAATACGGGAACTGAGACTATAGTTGGCGGTATTGCATGTGTTGGGTTCTTTTCCAAGGTACCACCAGCTCTTGGTTATGGCCATGGACTTCATCCTTTGGTCCCTAAGCGTGCTACCAAGGTCGGTGGAAACATAATATACCATTTTGATAATAGACCTGCCTTTGAGGTTTGGAAGGAGTTTTTGGTTAAGAAGGGTATTCCTGAGGCTCAAATTCTTAAAAATCCTGCTCAGTACTTAGGGATGTATCAATTCGGTGTACCGGACCCAAATAATCCGAAACATCCTAAGGTTAGAATTGCGGTTGGCATTACAAAGGAGGGAGGAATAAAACTTGCAGGTGATGTACCAGAAAACTCAACAGTATGGTTCATGGAAGCAAGAAAAGATAGGATGATGGACGCGGTGAATCAAGGTATTGAGGATGCATTCTCGAAGGTGGACCAGAGAAAACCTATAGGTTCAATAGTTGTTGAGAGTTTACACAGGTTTACTTCCTTAGGTAATGACTCTTATAATGAAATCAGTGCTTTCCAGAGAAAGTTAGCTATGCCTCTTATTGGTTTTACCACATTTGGTGAATTCTTAAGGCCACAGGCGGAGTACAAGTGGTTTCATAATTCCTCTTTTACAATCCAGGTTCTAACAGAGTAGAGATGTAAATGGATCTATTCGGGACAGAGATCAAGAAGCTTTTATCGCTATCAGCTGGTATTTTCTTGATTCTTGAGAAAAATAAGAAAAACGTGATATTCGTGAGCGAGGGAATTAGAGGATTGGGGTACTTTGAGGACGAGATATTGAATACAAGTTTTTTTAACTTAGTGGCTGGACACCTAAAACCAGTTGTTGAAAAGCGTCTAGCCGAGAATCCCTCTCGGCAGATTCACGGTTTAAGGGTGATATTGCGAAGTAAGGAAGGATCCTATTATCCTTATACAATGAGTTATCACGCAGATCACGATAAGATCTATCTATTTTTGAGCAAAGATTCAGAACTGGATCTTTCGAAGATTGTTATTGATTCTCTTGATTTTGGAATAATTTTTGTAGATACTAGTTACAAGATTTTGTTTCACAATTCCTTTGTTTCCAATTACTTCGAAAGGCCATCTTTTTCCCATCTTGATCAATTACCGTATGGCCTCGGACAAAAACTCACGGAGTATCTCAAACTTGGTACTAAGAGTGTGGAGATCGAATACGTACCTGGTCAACACTTAGGTATAAAAATAGAACCAGTGGATCTCGCTGAACTAAGTGGCTATTTAATTAAATTTAAGGACATTACTAATGAAAAGATGATACAGAAATCCATGTCCGAGCTCGATAACTATCTCTCCTTGGGTCAACTTGCTTCTGGTCTTGCCCACGAAATAAAAAATCCATTAGCTGGTATGAAGTTTATTGCCCTAAGCCTTAAGAGAGAGTTAACTTCTCCTTCGCATCTTGAAATGATTGATAGATTGATTAAACAAATAGAGAGAATCAATGCTTTAGTGAGAACATTCTTTAGTCAGGTTAAAACAAAAGCTGTGGAGTTTAAGAAATGTAATATTAGAGACACTGTAGAGGAAATTAGAAGTTTCTTGAATAACGATTTTATCCAGAATGGCATAATTTTTGAATTTACACAGCAGTCTCAGGAAAGTATTTATGCGGATAAGAACCACCTTCACACTATTTTGCTTAACCTTATACAGAATGCTATAGATGCTATGAAGAATCAAAAAAGCGTGAGAAAAATAGAAGTAATAACAAGACAAAGTGATACACGTTGTCCTGATTGCGGTCAAAGGCTTGTAGAAATAGAGGTGCGCGATACAGGTCCAGGGATTAAGAAGGAAGATATGGAGAAAATATTTTATCCTTTCTTTACCACAAAAGCGGAAGGTATTGGATTGGGTTTATTCTTGGTTCACAAAATGGTAAAGGAGAATAAGGGTTTTATAAGGGTGTTTTCAGAGGTTGGAAAGGGCACAAGTTTTGTGTTATACTTTCACCCTGTAACACCCGAAGCTATTGGGTGTATTAAGAAATAATTTTAAGGAGGTGTAACTATGCCCATCAGGGTTCTTTTGGTAGATGACGAAGAAGATATTCTTTGGGGACTCTCTGAAGAATTAGCAAGAAACCAAATAGAGGTCGATACAGCAACTAATGGTTTAGAGGCATTGGAAAAAATAAAAAAGAAGCAATACGACTTTCTTGTTACCGATATAAGAATGCCGGGTCTCAGTGGCTCAGAACTTTTAATGGAGACAAAAAAGATTCAACCGGATATAAAAGTCATTGTTATGACCGCCTATGGTTCGGATGAAGTTAAGCAGGATGTTTTGACTAAGGGTGCAATAAGTTATTTGGAGAAACCATTCGATTTTGATCAAATACTGAATGTAATCATCGAAAAGCAAACCGCAGAAGATGAAACTCTTAAGAATTTGAGTCTTCATCAATTTTTACAGTTAGTCTCTATGGAAGGGAAATCTTGTGAAGTGATCGTAAATACGTCAGAAGGTGAAGGAAAGATTTTCTTCGAGGAAGGTGAAGTTATAAATGCCTCCATTGGAAAGTTGAGAGGAGAGGAGGCTTTCAATAGGATCTTAAAAGAGCCTGAAAGCTCATTCAGAGTCAAGTGGGGGAGCCCTAAAGTTAAGAGAGAAATAGAGAAACCTTTCCATGCTTTACTTCTTAGTGTTGCTGTTAAAAAGGATGAGGAGGCCTTAACTAAGGAGGAGTTAACGGGTTTAGATTTGGAGAGCTTGTCAGAGCTTTTCAGAGACGAGGGGGTTGAGGAGGGAGAAACAAAGGAGTTGGCAGAAGAACCTTATAAAGAGAACTTTCAGGTATCTTTAGAGGAAGAAATAGAGGTCCCGATTCAAGAGGAGATTATAGAATCAGCTAAAGAGGAGATTACAATTCCAGAACAAAAGATGCCGTCTGTAACCTTGGACGAGGTGGAGCGTTTATTGGAAGGAATTGGAGAAAAAGAAGAAGTATCTGAAGAGGTTTCGAAAGGTGGGGAAGCGGAGGTTGGGACCGTTGAAGAAACTAAGGTTGAAAGAGAGCCCATAGTGGAGAAGGTGGTAGCTGAGTCTAAGCCAGTCGAAGAACAAAGGACGCCTTCCCAACCAACCTTAGCCTCCAAGTTAAGCCAAGAACTTAAAGAGAAGTTTTCCAGTGTGGTTAAGGAGATCTCTGATATATTAGCACTTATCGCAATAGATTCTGAGGGGAACATAATAAATGCAGCCGAGAGAATTTCTACAGGCGTTACACAAGTTTTGAGAATTTGGGCGCCTGCTTTAAAAAATATATTGCAAAGTGCTGGGAAAACTTCTATTGGTTCCATAAAGGACATAACTTTAACTTCAGATAAGTATCACTTACTAATAACCGATGCAAGAAATGGTAGTTTACTCATAGTTGCTGTTATACCCGTGAAGAGTATGAAAATTGCTCTTGTTAAAATCAAAATTAAAGAGTTAATAAACGAAATTGCTAAGGTAGTTTAAAAATTCTCAGATCTGACCTTAAAATTTAAACGGGAGTGTAGCTGTGCAGATAGATTTTAGAAAGCATGAGATTAAATTTAAGGTAGTATATTATGGTCCGGGTTTAAGTGGAAAGACAACAAATATTAAAAGGATTTTTGAACGTTTTACAGGGAAAAAGGGGCAACTACTCTCTATAGACACCAAAGGTGAGAGAACCCTTTTTTTTGATTTGCTCCCTCTCCAAATCCCAATAATTCGGGGTTACAAATCGATATTTAGCCTTTATACCGTACCGGGGCAAGTCTTTTACAAACAGGCGAGAAAACTCGTGTTAAGGAATGCTGATGGGATAGTGTTTGTAGCGGATTCGAACCCAGAGAGGTTAGAGGAAAACATTAAGATTTATGAGGAGATGCACAATACCCTGCTAGAATATGGGATGTGGGGCTCGACTCGGAAAATACCTATAATTGTTCAGTATAACAAAAGGGATGATCCTAATGCACTACCGATATCTTTGCTTGAGGAAAAAGTTAACAAGTATAAGTATCCCTATGTTCTTGCTATTGCTACTGAGGGGAAGGGTGTATTCCAGACACTTCAGTTGATAATAAATGAGGTAGTTAAGCACTCGTTAAAACAACAACAACTACAATTTTTAATACAGCAGAAAAAATGAAATATTAGATTGTAATAAAATTCTTATAAACCTCAAAAAGCAATAAAGAAGTATATTTCTCATTCAGTAAAAAAGAGAAAAAATCAAGTATGATAAAATCCCAAATCTCCAATCTCAGAATATTTCTACGATTAAATTTATATTTAAGCTAAAAAAACCTTTGCGAAATACTGCTGTGTATATAACTTAAGGTAGTGCTTCTCTAAACTTTTGAGCAAATTTCCCCATAGTAATTTTTGTTACTCCCCAGTTTCCTTTTCTTGTCAAAACGACTATATGTACATAATTAGAGTTGGGAATTATGCGAACAATTATGAAATGTTCATTTGTTGTAAGGAGTATATCTTCACAGACGCCGAGGTTTGCATTTTCGGTTGCACTCATGGCTTTTCTAGCAACCTCAGTTAGGTAGGCTAATGGTATGGATACATCAATAGATTCATCAGTAGTATGACCTGTTATGGGAATTGCATCATCCAGATTTACTATCATTGACATTAGTACCTCATCTACGCTACTTAAAAACTCTTGCATCACATCATCAATTTTTGCCATACTAAATTCCTCCTTGTTCTTTTGTTTTTCTCATGGCCATTCTCTCAAAAATTTCCCAATTTCTTCCACCCTCTCCACCTGAGGCTATTCCTTTCATTCTTAGTTCAAGTACTTCTCTCTTTGATGCATAAGAGAGGGCGGTTTCCTGAGATATATAGCCCAATTTATACCAGTAGTACAAGGATTGATCAAAGGTTTGCATACCATAAGGAATATAACCATCTGCAATGGCGTCAAATATCTCGTGAGTTCTTTTGGGATCAACAATCATTTCCTTTATCCTTTGCGTGTTTATCATGACTTCACAAGCAGGTATTCTGCCAGGCATATCGTCTCTAGGAATTAGCCTCTGAGATATAACTGCCTTAAGGACAGACGCGAGCTGGTGTCTTACTTGTTCTTGTTGATGTGCAGGGAAAATGCTTACAATTCTATTAATAGTTTCCCTGGCATCTAGGGTGTGTAGAGTCGATAAAACTAAGTGACCTGTCTCTGCTGCTAGAAGTGCTATTTCAGCTGTCTCTTGGTCTCTGATTTCTCCAACCATAATTACATTTGGGTCTTGTCTTAGAGCCTCCCTTAAACCGTCTGCAAAACTTAAAACATCAAGTCCAACTTCTCTTTGGCTAATTATGCTTTTTGCATCTCTAAGCAAATATTCTATTGGATCTTCGATTGTAACTATGTGAACTGCTTTATTCATATTAATGTAGTTTATCATAGCAGCCAGTGTCGTTGACTTTCCTGAACCAGCGACTCCGGTTACCAAGACAAGTCCTCTATCCTCTAAAGCTATTCTTTCGAGGCATGAGGGTAAGTTGAGTTCCTGGATAGTCTTAATAAGTGGGGGTATTGCTCTGATCGCTAATGACCATGTCCCTCGTTGGCTGAAAATGTTTACCCTAAACCTACCGATATTTGGAAAGCTAAAGGCAACATCTACACTATAGCGCTCCCTTAGTTCTTTCTGCTTCGAAGGCGAGAGGTAGACCCTTATTATCTCTTCTGTATCTTCCCTTGTTATTACAGGGTAACTATCTCTTGGATAAAGTTTGCCGTATATTCTGAAAATGGGTGGATGACCAACTTTGATGTGAACATCTGATGCTTCTCTCTCTTTTGCATCTAAAAGCAACCTTTCAAGATCTATTCCCATAGTGAATAAATTTTAAGTTCAAAACTCTATTAAGTCAATTAATGCAATCGATATGGGCAATTTATGTTACCTTTTATGCTTAATTACCAACTGGTTTTCAAGAATTATCGGTGTACCCATTAAGCCAAAGTGTTCTCTAATTTTGTTTTCAATGTACTTTAACTCATTTACCTTTAATAGTTTGCTGGTTTTAATAAGAAACTTCGGTGGCATAACTCCAGTCTGCTCTAATTTTAGAATTTGCAGAGAAAAGGGGAAGTTTTGTGTAAGTGAATTAAAGAAATTATTTAATTCTCTTTTGGAAAGTTGCTTCTGCCAGCTTTTTCTTGCATGCTTGATTATTTCTTTTAAAATACTAATCCCTTCACCCGTGACAGTAGATGTGAAAATAAAGGGTGCGTAGTTGACAAATTGTAGCTCCTCTTTAAAATAGTCCATGGTTTTTTTTCTGTCTTCTTTTTTAATAAGATCGGCTTTGTTTAGGCAAATAACTATAGCTCTTCCTTCATCAATGATAAGGTTGGCTATCTTTTTATCCAGGTTTGATACTTCCTGGGAAGCATCAATCACCAGGATACCAACTTCTGCAAATCTCAAAGATTGTTCGCTTCTTAGCGCCCCATAAAGTTCAACTGGATCGCTATATTTCCTCCTAATACCGGCTGTATCTACTATGATAAACTCATCTGTTTCTATGTCTATTGAATCTCGGGTTGTTCCTGGGATGGGAGAAACAATGGCTTCTTCTGATTCGCATAATTTATTAAAAAGAGAGCTCTTTCCAACATTTGGTTTTCCGAGAATCGCAATTCTTGGTTTTTCCGATTTTTCAATGGTTTTCTCTTTATATCCTAAGGCCTTAAGTTTGTTGCAGATTAGATCCAATAGCTCCTGTAATCCTTTCCCATGTGCGGATGATATTGGCAAAGGGTCTCCAAATCCAAGTGTATATGCCGAAAGAAGGTCATGTTTTTTTATATCAATTTTATTTGCTACAACTATGACTTCCTTCCCTTTTTTCCTTAACCACTCTGCTATTTCGTGGTCGTAAGGCAATACTCCTTCTGAAGCGTCGATAACGAAAATTACAAGGTCTGATTCTGTCACCGTCTTATCGATTTTTTCCTTTACTTTTTCCCATATAACATCTTCTTCAGGGGGATATAAACCACCTGTATCGGTAAGATAAAAGGGTATGTCTGCGTAAGC
>JBDRYG010000030.1:0-19574 GCA_039803305.1 Caldifarciminota bacterium | reverse complement strand
CAGCCTGATGCTCTCCCAACTGAGCTACGGCCCCAGGCCATCATCTCTTCATGTTACTTTGTTGTAGTTGTATCTACTGTTGTGCTCTCAGCAGGCTGAACCTGTGTTGTATCAGGTGCAGGTGCTGGTTCTGTAGTCTGCTGAGGCTGCTGTGCTTTTTTGCATGCGACTGTGAGCATAGCTACAAGTGTTAGCGCCAGTGCGAGCTTCTTCATTTTTAACTCCTCCTTTGTAGGTGAAAAAATTATAGACTTATAAATCTGTGCAGTCAAATAACTTTACCTCGTAACTGCTCTTTGAAAATTTTATAGGAATTTTTTAAATTTTTCAAATCGATTAGAATTAGCGTTATGATGATAAAAAAAGTAATCAGTAAGTTTGCTGATGTCAGGAAGATGATAGCCTGAACACCGAAGAGAAATAACCTGATGCCGTCAAATATATACTCCAGGTGATGAAGGACCTTAAAATTCTGTATGTGGTATACTGCGGTTAAAATGGTGGCAGCCATGAAGGAAAGGGATACACCGGGCAAACCCATTTGAGGAGTCAGGATGAAAAAGGAGATGAGAAAAGTAGAAATGTACACTATATCTTTATAAAAGAAGAGTTTTATATTTCCAGTTGATCTTGCGAGCATAGCATCGGGTGCGTATATAGAAGAAATCAGTAAGGTGAAACTTAAGGAAACGAGGTAGGGCAGTGCGGAAATATATTCTGAATTAGATATAATCTTGATAATTACTTTTCCACCGAACTGAAAAAGCAGGAACCATAGTAGTGCCAGGTAAAAATAGAAGGTTCTAAAGGCCCTGTATTTCATGGCAAAATCCTTTGTAAGAAGTTCGTCGGTCTTTTTAAAGCTTATAAGGGGGGCGGTAAGTTGTAGTGGGATCTCGAGGGTCTGTCTCGCTGCCATATCAAGCTTTCGTGAAATCTGAAACAGGGATAGCTGGGAGAATGGAAGGAATATGGGAATTAAGATAGAGTCTATATAGAAAAAAAATGGTGACAAAATTTGGTTAAGGGCAGAATAATTCCAGTACTCTTTCACTTCAGAAAGAACTTCTCTCCATCCCCTAAAAGATATAGGGGATGATCTAAAACAAACAATGATAAAAAGCATATTAGAAAATATATTTAATAAGCCTAAGTTCACGAGCGAAAGTTCCCGCCTAAAAGTAAAAGTAAGTAGTGCAACAAGAAATAAGCGTGGTGAAGTAACCATTGTATACTCTACGATTTTGCCCATAGATATGTAAGCGGTTTGATAAAGGGTAAGGGTATTTACAGAGTAGAAAGCAAAAAATACTAATGCAACTGTGGTTCCGCCTATTAATAAAACGGGTATGGTTATAATCATGCCTGCTAAGAAATGTAAAATGGCGGGTACTTGAATCAAGGTGTGAATTTTCAGATAGTTCTCATCTCTTAAATACTGGGGTATATAACGCTGGAAGGTGAGTGGAAACCCAAGAAGAAAGAGTCCACCAGCAAAAAGCCCCAGGTTAGATGCAAAAAAGAAACGCCCGAGATCGCTTTGATCGAGGTAGTTTGTCAATAATTTTATAAAAACAAAGTTTAAGAGGAAGTTTATAACGAAAGTGGTATAAAAAATGAACATGTTTTTAAAGTACTTCACCTGCTAATTCCTCCAGTTTACTTACTTCCTTGTTTATCCTTTCTTCCCATGTGGGTATAGATTGGCCAGTTTCTATTGCTCCTTTGGACAATCTTTCTAATAGTTCATCATGTTGGCAAAGGTCTAAAATAGACTTCACGAAGTCCCTCACTTCAAAGGGTTTTACAAGAAGGCTGTTGAAGTTGTGTTTTAAGAGTTTACCTGTTTCCTGGGTGTTAAAGGCTATTACAGGGATTCCGGAGGATAGTGCCTCTATAACTGGTAATGTCAAGTTTGAGTAGCGGTTTGTAGATACCAGTATATGGATCTGGGAGTAGTATTGAATCAATTTTCTGTGTTCTAAAAATCCCAGATACTCAACCCTTTCTGGGAACATTTTTTTTAGATTCTCTATATGAGGTCTCATTGGACCATCACCTGCGATTATAAATCGTGGACTTGAAAATGATTTCAAGACTGCTTTTGCTATTCTGCAAAAAAGGTCTGTCCCTTTGAGCTTATCAAACCTGGAAAAGTAACCTATTACGGGTTTTGTTGTTTTTTTTATTTCAGGAATAAGCTGAGCAGGTTTGGGATTTGGAAGAAGGGTAATATTTGAGTCTGGGATTCCGTAGTATTTTGCAACAGCATAGGTTTTTGTTCCATCATCCACCAGGAGATAATGATCCGCCTGTACCGAAAATGCAATATGTTCCTTATAGTACTGGTACTTTCTGTAGGCTTTTTCCCTGATTTCTTCAAAATGGATGGTTCCCATAGTTTTAATGGCGTAGGGTATGTGGTAGCGCCTGGAAAGCTCCCTTAGCACAAGATGTCCATAGCATCCAATATTGTAAATAACTTGGTACCTTAAAGCAACGAGATAGTGCTCAATGATTCCTCCCAAATATTCACCATATTTTTTTAGCCTAAAAGGGTTCAGGAGGTAATTAATTTTTGCGGGCTTGAGGAGAATAAAGGGATGAATTGGGATAATTTTAAGATGTTGTTGATGTTTTATATTACTTGGAATTTGCTCTTCGCTCCCCTGACAAATATAGGTCACTTCATGACCTTTCTCCAAAAGGGCCTTTAGAAGGTAAGCACTCTCTGGAGTCCCCTTGCATGTTTCTAAATCTATATCATCACACCAAGGTGAAATAATCAATATTCTCATATTTTATAGGTGAAAACCCTTGAGATAGTACCTCCCCATGATAGTTTGTAGTTTAAAAGACTTTCACTCGGAGAGGTCCCCATATTATATTCCTTAAATCCTCTGCTGATGCCAAATAAAATTATATGCCAGTGAAGCAACTCTGAAGAGTGTTTTACAGCCCCATCATCTGTTGTAACACCGTGCCAGTAATAGAGTCTTTCCCGGTTTAACTTTAAAATCAAAGCGGCAGAAAGGTCTTCTCTTTGGCTACAGAAGAAGAATAGAGATTGAGGTAATTTAGATAGTTTTCTAAAGCAAGCTTTAGGGTGAAATGTGTAGCGTATCCTACTTTTTTTTAGAAGGGCGATGTAGCGTCTTGCAGCCAGGTCGCCGGTTAAAACATCTATTTTGAGATTTTCCACCATTGCTTTCCTTAAGTTTCTTTTTCTATTTTCATTAAGGAGCTGGTAATTTTCCTGTTCGCTTCTTAAAGGGATAATTACGGCTGTGGATGTCTCATAGGGCTCACAAAAATCAAGCGAGTTATTTGTGTGAATGTAAATGTTCTTTAGAAAGAGAACTCTTTTGACTCGCTTGAGATTTTCGAGGGAATCTTCTTTCGCGCCTAATATTCCACCGTAGCTTCCCCAAGGACCGCTATAGGCATTTCGAGTAAAAAGGTTAATCTGGATGGGTATAAGATGCCTATCGTATGCCACCAAATAGTTTTTGTGCCACGGGCTTTTTAAGGCGTTATACCATTCAAAGTAGTGAAAGAGGCAGTCAGAGTACTTTTCCACCTGTGAGTTCCAGTCATGAGCGGTTTTTACTTTTCTAATGCTCATTGAGGAATTAAAACCCCATCCCGTAGGATGTAGTGTATGTGAAAGTGCTCCACAAGGCTTAGATTGTGGGAGACCATTATAATGGTAATGTTTAGTTTTTCGTTGAGGTCCCTTAAGATGGACATTACCTGCAGGGTATTTGCCCGGTCCAGATTTCCAGTGGGTTCATCAAGTAACAAGAGATCTGGATTTCCGATTATGGCACGTGCTATGGCTGCTCTCTGTTGTTCACCACCTGATACTTCCGATGGATATTTGTAATAAATATGGTCAATGCCAAGCATTCCAAGGATTTTCTTGCTTTTGTCTCGGGCTTCCCTTGGTTTTTCACCTCTTATTAAAAGAGGCATGGCAACATTATCAAGGATCGTGAAATCTGCTAATAAGTGATGAAATTGAAATACAAAACCAATGTGAACTGACCTGAGAAGTGAAAGTTCCGAATCACCCTTTCCAGTTACGGTAATTTCTTTTATCTTAACTAAACCCCGGTCAGGTATGTCTAAAAGCCCGGCAATATGTAATAGAGTACTTTTTCCACTCCCTGAAGGTCCTGTTATTATAACCCTTTCTCCCCTTTTTACAGTTAAATTTACACCTTTAAGTACATCTATGACTTCTACTTGGGTCTTGTACGATTTGTGGATATTTTCCAGCGTAAGTACCTGGTCATTCATACCTTATTGCCTCCACGGGTTCCATTCTGCTTGCACGAAGGGATGGTATAAGTGAGGCGATGAAGGAAATGACGATGGTTAGTATCACGATATAAATCACATCCGTAGTTCTCACTATTATTGGCACCCTGTCTATGAAATAAACATCAGGCGGCAATCTAAAAATGCCAAATTTATTTGAAAGATAGGCAAGGCCGAGACTGAAAAAGAGTCCCCCCGTAAGACCTAAGATGGTGAAAAACATGCCAAGACCCACAAAGGCGTTTCGTATGTCATAGCGGGTAAATCCCATAGCCCTCAAAACCCCTATTTCCCTTGTTTTCTGGGTTACAAGGAGCATCAGCACCGAAATTATTCCAAATGAGGCTACTATAATGGTCAGGGCTAAAACAAGAAACATTCCAAGTTTTTCAAGTTTTAGAGCCTGAAATACGGTTTTATTCAGTTCCATCCAATTTGAAGTAGTAAACGGGTAATCAAAGGATTCCCGTATTTTTTTCTCAATCCGGGGTGCACTGAAAGGATCAATTAAGTAAATTTCGTATCCCATGATGCTGTCCCCTAACCCTAGGAGTTCCTGCAGAGTTTTAAGGTCAGTAAATGCAAAAGAAGAGTTGTAGTCGTAGAGACCTGCGTCGAAAACGCCCTTGACTTTCATGTCGAGGGAGTTCATTACTAGCCCGAAAGGTGTTCTTTTAATTTTTGATGGAGAGTAAACTTTTACAGTATCCGATGATGTTGCCCCTAGCTCTGCAGCTATGTTGAGGCCGAGGATGATTTGACCGTTACCCATTGTGGAGTTTCCCTCTACTATTTTGATTCCTGCGGGAAGTTCCTTTACACCTTTAACAACGACCCCCTCGGAGCTTTCTCCTTTTACTATAACGGTTTTGGTGACAATAAATGGATTTACGGACTTAACCCCTCGGATTTCGGAAATCTTACTTATGAATGCAGGGTCTTCGGGAAATGGGGTAAAGAAGTGCTGATGGAGCATGATATGGGGTGTCATCCCCATAATTCTCGACCTTAGCTCCTGTTGGAACCCGGTCATTATCCCAATTACCAATATGAGCGCAGAAACACCTATGAATACACCTGCCACAGAAAAGATGGAGAGAAACGACAGTATTCCTCTTCGGGAAGCCTTAAAGTAACTCTTTATGACAAATATTATGTGCGGCTTCATTCAGATTTAGGCCTGAGCTGGGGAAAGAGAATCACATCCCTTATGGAAGGCTGGTTAGTTAATAACATGACGAGTCTATCTATGCCTATTCCAATTCCGCCCGCTGGAGGCATACCATATTCCAAGGCATTTAAGAAATCCTCATCCAGTTCCCGGGGAATCTCCTCGTCTCCCGCCTCGCGGTACTTGATCTGTTCTTCAAATCTTCTTCTCTGGTCTATGGGGTCGTTTAGTTCGCTGAAAGCATTTGCGAATTCGACTCCAAGAATAAAAAGCTCAAATCTTTCCACTCTTCCGTCTTTTTGCCTGTGTTTTTTGGCGAGGGGTGATATTAAAACAGGGTGATCCACAACGAAGGTAGGGTCTTTAATGTGATCCGCTACTAAAGCGTCAAAAATTTTATCTATGAGTCTTGTAATAGGCATTTTGTGGACATTTTTAAGGCCAATATCCATTCCCACTTTTTTTAGCTCTTCCTCGCTCATTGCTAAGGGATCTTTTCCGAGTTTTGAGGCAAGCTCATCTAAATAGCTGAGCCTTTTGAATGGCCTTCTAAAACTTATTTTTTCACCCTGATATTCAATTTCAGTGGATCCAGAAATTTCAATAACCAGTTTCTCAAAGAGCTCCTCGGTTAGATTCATCATATCATTGTAATCCCAATAACTGGCGTAGGCTTCAAGCATTGTAAATTCAGGATAGTGGAGGCGGTCTATCCCTTCATTGCGGAAGTCCTTTGATATTTCATAAACCTTCTCAAAACCTCCCACAAGAAGCCTTTTAAGGTATAGCTCGTCAGCGATCCTTAGATAAAGTTTTGTATCGAGGGCATTTGAGTATGTCTCAAAAGGTTTGGCAAAAGCACCACCGTATATAGGCTGTAAAACAGGAGTTTCCACTTCCAAAAAACCTTTATCGTCTAAGAAATTTTTAATTGATTTAATGATTCTGGCACGCTTTAGGAAAACTTCTCGAGAATCCAAATTCATTATAAGGTCTAAATATCTTTCGCGGTAGATTAACTCCTTATCCTTTAACCCGTGCCATTTTTCAGGGAGGGGCCTCAGGCATTTTGCGAGAATCTGGATTTCTTCTGCTAAAACAGTTACTTCGCCTGTCTTTGTTTTAAAAACCTTTCCTTTGACACCAATAATGTCTCCTGTATCTATGTCTTTTTTAAAGAAATTTGCCCCATCAACTTCACCTTTCGCTTTCGTTACTCCCTGCTGGACAGCTATTTGGATGTCCCCATTTTCGTCTCGGATGTGCGCGAAGGAGAGTTTACCAAAAACTCTTTTGGTCATCAGCCTTCCAGCAATAGAAACATCCTGATTCTCTAAGGAGTCAAAATTTTCTTTGATTAACTGACTACTATGGGTTTTTACGAAGTGATATTCATATGGCTCAATACCTTGTTTCCTCAGTTGGTCAATTTTTTCTCTCCTTATTAATATTTCGTCCGACATCTTCCCCTCCGGTATCTTTTAATTAAAAACGAGAAGACCCGTAAAATCAAAGGGTTTTAATTCTAGCTACTTTTTACCTTTGTCTCCTGATGTCAAGCCTTGAGGTAATTAGAATATCGGTGGAGAAGAGTTTTAAAATAACAAGGGCAAGGATGAGGTTAAAAATGATAAGGTATGATATCCCGAAAATCAGGTCTTTGTAGTTTCCCAGAATGTAAAATCGGTAAAAATAGAAGGGATGAGTAAATGGTATGAGGTATATGAGGACCTTTGCAACACCAGTTAGCTCCGCAATGTCAACCGTAAAACTTAAAAAGTATGGAATAAGAAGCATAATCATAACAGGAGTTATTGCCACCTGTGCCGACTTTGTGTCCTGCACAAAAACAGAGATAAGCATACTCATAAGAAGACCTGCAACAAGAGCAAGGAATATGGAAACCCCAAAACCAAAGAGTCCAGTGCCCGAGAGGGCAATTTCTAATTCCTTTGCAATGTTCTCCAATTCTTTAAATTGGGACTCGAAAGAAGAAATCATGTAGCCCTTGAATCCATAAAGGTATGCGCCAGCAAAAACAGCTGCAATTATTATAGAAGATAGCATTTTTGCCGCGATGATTGAGAACCGGGGGACGGGTGTGGTAAGTAATGTCTCAAGAGTTTTATTTTCTTTTTCCTGCCCCATAGCTGCCGCAATCATCTGGGATGTCATTATTAGGAGTAGAAAAAGAATTATGGGTATTAGAGTACTTTGAATGGTCATGTAACCGAAGATAATCTCAGAAGATATGTTATATGTTTTACCTTTAAGATGTACGTATTCACCAAGTGTTACAGGCTCTTTTATGTATTCTAATTCTTTTATGCTCAGGTTTTTCTGCAGAATGCTGTGTGAAATCGCTTCACTCACATTTCGTATAATAGAGTTAATTAATTGTTTTTGTGCTCTTTCCTTGATCCCTAAGGTCCTGGCAATAGTGTAAACCCTGATACTGGCTTTTTCTCTTGCACTGATTTTTAGGCTGAAATCATCTGGAATTACCACAAAGGTTCGCAAGTCAGCTTTTTTCGCGGCATCAATCCAGTTTGGTTCCGATGTACCTGTGATTTCACTGAGTTTAAAGTTGTTTTGAAGTGCTTTTTTCACCACTTCGCCGTAGGGACCCGAGTCTAAGACAAGTATCCCTATTTCTTGCCTTTCTTCCAATTTTTGCATTGCAGATTTATTGATCTGGCCAATTACGCGGAAAAGTACCACCATAATTACAAAGGATATGATTAGTTGCTTATTCAGCAGTTCTTTCAGTTCTTTAAGAAAAAGTGCTGAAAATTTTCTCATCTTACAGCCTCCTCGAAAACCTCTTCAAGATTTCTTACACCGTATTTTCTCTTGAGTTCATCAGGTTTACCCTGTTCTATGATGTTTCCCTCGTGAATAAACGCAACAGTATCTGATAAGTATTCTACTTCAAGCATGTTATGGGATGAGAGAAGTATGGTAACGCCCTCTTTTGTGTAGTTTCTTATGATATTTCTTACCTCCATTGAATTTAGGACATCTAATCCAGAGGTGGGTTCATCCAAGATGGCGAGTTTTGGTTTGTGCATCAAGGCACGGGCCACTAGAAGCTTTCTTGTCATCCCTTTACTATAAGTTGATATTTTTGAGTTAATCCTCTCCCCAAGTGATGCAATCTCTATAGCGCGTTCCAGCATTTCTTTCTTGTCCCTTGAGTTCTCCGCATATAGTTCGGCCATAAGCTTAAGGTATTCGATGCCTCTTAAATTTTTGTAAGCCCCTGCTTCTTCAGGCAAATAGCTTATGTGTTTTCTAACTTTCGCTGCGTCGCGCGGTATTTCATAGTCAAAAAGTTTTATTCTGCCCATTGTTGGGGTTAAAAGTGTGGCTATAATCTTAAGAGTTGTAGATTTACCGGCACCGTTTGGCCCGATAAGGGCAAAGACCTCACCCTCTTCGACTTTAAAGGAGATTCCCTTCAAAGCCTGCATGTTACCATAATATTTTACAAGTTCCTCAACTTCGAGCACAGGCATTCTTACCTCACTTTGTGGTTGGTATAAGGTTATGTTTTATAATGAGCTTTTCTCTTTGAGATTCAAAAAATTTCAGAAATTCAAGAATTTCTCTTCTATTTTTTGATCTGGGGTTTATTGCGTAAGCATAAATGATGGGTGCCCCAGCAATTTCTATATTGTTTATTTTTACTCGAAAACTACGGTAAAAATCAGAAAGGTCAGGATTTCCGAAATTAAGGGTATCGGAGAGAACTATGTATGGTAAATTCCTTGCCTTTGCCTCGCTTAAATATGTGAATACATAGTCCACTTCACCCATTTCAAGCAGGTTAAGAACCTGCGAAGTACCCGGCCTTACGTACTTATCTTTCAGGTTTTCTTTTAAGTCGTTATAAACATTTTCGCCGTAAATTTTCCTGACTATTTCAAGAAGTAAAATTACTCTGTACCCGCAAGGATCAAAACGCGGGTTGGATCGCCCGATTCGAAGCCCCTTTTTTGAGAGAATTTTGTACCAATTCTCTTGGCTCAATTCTTTACTATAGGGACTTCGCTCCGTATACGCAATCACAATTTCGTTGCGGGCAAAAGGATGAGGTGATTCTGCAAAATCAACTAATAGATTTTGCAATATCTGGTAATCTGCAGAAAAAAAGATATCCCAATCAACTCTTTTTTCTATGATTAAATTAGCGAGCATAAGGCTTCCTGCACTTCTTCTCACGACTTCGATACCGCTCTTACTTTGGAACTCTCTTGCCATTTCGCTGATGAATGAATTCAGAGAACCAGCGTGTAATATAATTATTTTTGAGAAAATCACAGTTATTAGAAGCTGCATTTGAATATTATAAGTTTTGAGCAGGGTAAAATGAAAGTTAGAAGAAGGGTGGAAAAGGAGGAATGTAGAAATTAGAGTACACAGCGCTTTTCTCAAGTCTTGTGGCTGTAAAAATCGTGTAAAATTTCTCTCACCAGATCAAATTTAAAATTCGATGTTATGGTTTTGAAAGACCTTGGGCTTGTAGAGTTAGAAATTTTGGTAATGTAACAGCTGAAATAGATTATTTAAAAGAGAATTAAAAAAAGAATTGAAGAGCTCGGGGCTTTGTAATTGTTGAAATTGATGGGAAAGGCGTCAAGTCAATGAATTACACTCCCGATACCTTCACTGGCCGTGCAAGAGGTGAACATAGTGAACATGGACACCGCGAGATTCATGTACATATAATTTAAAATATGCCGAAGTTGTTATTTCGGAAGGGAATGGGAGAAAATTGTATAAGGATTTAAGAATGCAAAAATAAAAGTTTATGTTACTGACGTTGATGAAGTTATCAAGGTAGTTGAGTTGTCCATACCAGGAAAATTAGAGAATTTAATAATGGGCATATTTAGGGAGTTTACAAGTGAGTTGTTGAATAACATCAGACTCGGGCCTGCCAAAGATGTTAAATCTTAAAATGGTTTTTGTTGAGCCTTATTTACTTTGCTTGGGGCTTGTGAAATTTTCTTGATTGGGATCGGTTGTGTAACTTTTGAAAACAACTCGAGTAAATGTGTGAGCCTAAATTTAGGAGAAGCTCTTTAACAATATTCTATAAATAATGTGCTTTAGACTAAACCTTGCTCTTAAAAGGTGATTTTTAGTAAAACTCAAAGTTGTACGGTTTTGTTCTCCGGATTTAAGCGATTGGTATGTGACTTTAGCCGACTTCAAAAATTTTCGAGTATAAAATTAGTTTAAAGCGGTTTTATTTATTTTGCTAAATGCGGTAAGTTCACATTAGCTAACTAAGGGATTGTGAAGGTGCCTTCTTTTTTTTTATGCTAAAAACAATACTTGTATTAATATACGCCGGAGAACCGATTTGCTCTTTGGTTGAAAAACGCTTTGTATATAAAGCTATTTTTTAAAATTGGCGTGAAGAATACAAAGGTTCTTTGTAAACAAAGATATTGAGAAATTATAGACGATTATAAAGTGGTACGAAATTATCGGATAGTGACCCAAAAAGATGGTAAAATGACCGAATGTTCTGCCCTTTCTCTTTTCTTTGGTGATAGGGACTTGCTCTGTGGATTTCTAAAAGATGGATTAACGGAATTTATAGGTGATAAAGGATATATTAAGTCAATTCTATTTGAACATTTAAGGCTTTTTGAAATTTACTTTAGATATCTCTTCAAGTTACCTAAGTATCTGTATCAAAACTATCGTGAAAAGAGTAGGACTTGCCCTATTAAAAAGCTTTACGATTTTATAATCTAATTTTTTGAAGAACACCGCCCAGTTGGTTTAAAGACAATAAGATCATTACAAGAAAACTTTAAAATGCATATGTTAGAAGATCTTCTGTTAATGTATAAGGCATTGTGAGGTAGATTTTGGCTATGTTAATTTATTAATAGCTACTCAAGTTCTACATGCCACCTTGCAGTTAGAGCAACCATATTAGTTTTAGACTAAAGAAGGTAGATGATATTATTTGGAGGCATAATTCGGATTGGGAGGATATATTTGAGGAATTTTCACGCATTCTTTTTTTATCTTGCAAATTAAAAGAGAATCTAAATAAGACCGAGTATTAGAAAAAACTTGCATTGTTAAAAGGCACGGTATTTTATCAGATAGCTCCTTTATGGGGTAACATGCAAGGATCCGCGTGAAGGGTTATCCAGCGCCATCATGAGTGTTATTAGTGATAATTCTCCAAACTTAAAAGCTTGAAAATTGTGGGAAGCACTGGGGAAAATTTAAGTAGGAGAAGTTTTTTGTCCCGTAATTTGTCGTGTACATTATTATGCGAAAGACGGTCTTTGTAAATCGTAAATTAAAGAGCATTTTGGTAAAAAAGTTTTTGGAAGGGTTATGGGGGAAGCAAATAGTTTTAAAGGGAGAGTAAGAGAAGCTGAAGGAAAGTATGTTAAGGTTCTATTTAAATTGCTTTATTAGCCTCGGGTTTTGATATTTGTACCAGTTGTATTGGATGGAGAGGTTTCTCCACACGCTACTTTGAGAAGAGGAGTATCTGAGTTAATGTAAAGTTTGGATAAGAGGCTAAACTCAGGTTCAGTTGGTTACAAGGAAAAGAGACGTTTGCAGTTTTCCATAAATTTGAGTTATTTTTGAAACAACTTTTAGTGCTTTTTTGCTACACTTTACCAGAATAAGGGGAAAGGGTTTTAAAAAGCGATTAGAAACTTGCTTCTTGTAGTCCAGTTAATGAGATTAATAAAATTAGAGAGAAGCAAATCGGAGGTGGATAAATATCAATTGAGCTTAATTTCTAGAGAAAAAGATGTAAGGTCATTACTTCGAACAACAAGGATTCACCAATCAAATGGCTCATAAAGATTAAAGAAGGATGAGAATTAACAGGATAGTTGATAATTTTTACCATCTCGTAAGTTTTTTATAATTAAGATGGGAAAGGGAATTAACTTTTGCGCCTATTGGGCCGCCCCAAATTGTAGATGTTGTAAAGGTAGATAAAATCTTGCGGTAACGCTACTTGAAGATAGAAAGAGAGCAATACTTTATCTAAGGAAATGATGAATTGGACAATCACCTTTACATGGTGTATCTTTAAACTGTAAAATATCCTTAAACCTTCTTGCCTTTCGCGTTATTTTTCAAATATCAGGCCTTTTGAGAGAAAATGTGATTGAAGACAATGGTTTAGAAATGTGGCTCAAAGGCTGTTTTCATATTTTTCCTACTTTAAATTCAAGGCTTACAAAAAGGTTAAGTTTACACTATATTTCGGGAGTATTTTAGATTACCAGGTATGAATATATTTTCGCATTTGTTCTACTTTTTCTGTATATTTGACTACTCGGAATGTTTGACCTAGCTTACTCTATGTGTAAAAGGAGGTTTACAATGATACAGATCATGGGAGTCCTAAGTAACATAATCGTGGCAAGGCCAGTACCTAGGGGGTGTGTATGTGTCTGTTTCTCCCCGAGATGCCAAACGAATCCTAGTTATCTAGAAGGTTATATGGATGGCACAGTCGCAACCGATGTAAAATAGGTATTCTTGGTGCAGAGTCGGCGTTACTTATCATGAAAGCTGTGATAATGGTCACACGGTTAGTAAAACAAAATGATAGGCTAATTGAGTTAGTCAGGTTCTTATGCTTAAGACTTTCTGAGCTTAAGTAAAAAAGGGGACTGCCTGGAGTTGTCACACCTTTTCCAGGTGGTCCCTTAAAGTTTTATTGGGTAAGAGAAAATGTTTATTAAGGAAAATTATTTTTTTGATAGTAAAACTGCAATTTTAGTAAGGTTAGCATCGCCCATAAGCGATATTATAAAGTTTGCCAGTAAAAAGTCTGATGATTTCTTTGGGAGAATTGAGGAACTCCCAGTTGATTTGAAAAAAAGATTCACACAAGCTGAGCTCTTAAATGCACTTAAGGAAATTGAGGTTTTTAAGAGTGAATACGGTCTGTTTTCCTTCGCTAGGCCGTATTTTAGGACAGTTGCCAGTCCTTTTACTCAGGAGGAAATCGAGGAGAAGCTGGAACATAACCTTTCTCACCTAATTTTAAACGTTACACAGGATTGTAATATGAGTTGTGTTTATTGTAAATATTCGGAGACATATCCAGCAGAACGTGCAAAAAACACAAGTTTTATGAGTGTAGAAGTTGCTGATAGTGCTCTAGAGTTTCTAAGAAGAAGATCTGAAAAAACAGGATCGATAAGGGTTGGTTTTTATGGTGGGGAACCTCTTTTAAATTTTGATGTGATTCGTTATGTTGTAACAAGAACTCGCAGAATTTTTTCGCAAAAGAAAGTTTATTTTTCATTAACAACCAATGGCTTACTCCTTTCTGAACAAGGAATTACCGATTTTCTTGTGGAAAATGATTTCTACCTAAAGGTTAGTCTCGATGGATATAAGGAGGTGCATGATAGATACCGGGTTTCTAAGGGAAAGAGAGGTACTTTTGATTTGGTCTATAGAAATCTAGTAAATTTAAAAGAGAGGTACACTAAATATTTCTTACGAAATGTGGGTTATACCATAACCCTGGCCCCTCCTTATGATCTTAAAGGTGTGAAAGAATTTATTGAAAAATCCGAAATTTCCACTCATGCGCCAATTATGGTAAGTCTTGTAGATCCGTTAGGAACGGATTTTTACTTACAGTTTTGCTTTGAGGATTTATCCGTTTTTGACAAACAATTAGACGAAATAATTACTGAAGAAAAAGAACTGTGGCGAAAAGGGCGTTTTTCGCCTTTTCTTGATAGTCTTGTGTATAAAGATTTGGTATTATTTCATTCAAGGTTACAGGGTGATACCGGGGATGTGCTCTATCCATCTGGTATGTGTATACCCGGATTTGAAAGAACCTTTGTTGATGTTAATGGTGATATTTCGCCTTGTGAAAGAGTTCATTATCATGTCCTAATTGGTAATGTTAAAGATGGCTTCGATTACCAGAAGATAAAGAGGGTTGTAGATTTGCTCGTAAAAAAGAGAGAAAGATGCAAAGATTGTGAAATTGCAAAAATATGTAGCTTGTGCTTTGCAGGTACCTTTGTTCATGGGGAATTTTCAGAAGAAAATTTCGAAACCCTTTGCGGTTTGCGAAAGAAAAGGTGGCAAAAGCTTTTGAATATTTACATAGATATTCTCGAAACCAATCAGAACTTTTTTGACTTTGTTGGGCATGTTGACGGTGCAGATGAAACAGGATAAAATACCTGTCATTGAAGGGAGGGTAGCAATGATTACAATAATCGGTAGGCTCCCTGATTCTGACAAAGTCCATAATGGGAAGACTTGTGTATGCTTTGTTTTGGGATGTAAGTATTCAATAGCCTACTCTGAAGGTTATATGGAAGGCGTGTATGAGAAAATGATTTAGGAGGTTGTGAGTGAGAAGTTTTAGATTTTTAATGATTTTTCTTATTTTTTCTTTTTTAAGTTGTTCAAGAGAAACCAAAGATTTTCCGTTGCACAGGGTTAAGAGGATATGTTCTATTGAGGGAGATCAAATAATTCTTGACCTTCTAGAAAATAAGCCCGTATTTTACTTGGTAAAGGTCTTTAAATCGCCTTTTATGGTGTATAAGGTGGAAAAAGAAACAGGTAAGGTGGATTCCGTTTCGTTGCCTGTATTAGATAATGGAAGAAGTACGTATTCCGTATGGTCTGAAGGCTTTCTTATATTTTTCAATAATTTGGGCCAATTTTTTGTTTGGGATGATATGAAGAAAGAAATTTTAAGGGAGCTAAACTTAGGTAGTAACATCCACTTTCTGTTTCGAAAGGAGGATTATTTTTTCGGGGGTAATATGAAGGATCTTTTTGTATGGGACACAAGCTTTGCGCTAGTGAAGAAATGTCAACTATTTTCTACCAGTGATACTATGCTTTGGGAGTCTATACCCCCACAAATTGTGGTAACGGATACTTTTGCTTATTTTATTAATTATATTACAAATGAGGTGTTGTCGCTGAACTATAGGGATTTCAAACTTTCCCATGTTTTTGTGTCTTTGGATTCGATGAGCAAAGGAAAAGTTGATGTATTACAAAGGGATAAAGGAAAAAGTGTCTTATTTACATGGGGCATTATGTCTTTCATGCCTGTAGAGGAATATTTCCTAGTAACTTTAAATAACAACAAAGATGCCAATTATGTACTGGTTGTGGTTAGTAAAAAAACTGGGAGTATTGTAAAGGAGTTTGTATATGATAGCCCCCTGATATTCGTCGGAAAGAAGGGGAAAAAGGTTTATTTCGTGCAGGATAAAGTTTTATACAGCGCATATTTTAAGCTTTAAAGGAGGTAATATGTGTTATAAAAGAGAGTCTGCGGTTCTACAGTTATTTTTACTTTTGTTTTTGGCCTTTTTTGCTTGTTCTAGAAAGGGGGAGTTAAGGTATACGGAGAAATTAGGAGAAATGCCGTCTGATGCTTACCCGGACTATATAGTTAATGTGGAGAGTGATAAGTTTGTAGCGCTGAGTAACATTATGGGAGCCTCTATTTGCAGGGTTTTTCTCTTACACTTGGGGGATTCAGGTATCAAGGTTGTTAAAAGTTTCGATATTAAAAAGGGGGATGCACCCTTTGAGATTTCGCCTTGGGGTATTGGCGGGATTGGCTTCAGAAACGATACCCTTTTTGTTTTTGATCGATTAAAAAAGCATCTCAAACTTTTTAATATAGATGGGGGATATGTTGGAGAAATAAAGATCATGGATGCTTTGCAAGATTTTCGTCTTATTGATGATAATTTTATCTTCCTAAGTCTAAAGGAGCTCAGAATATATGATAACACAGGGCGGCAAATTCATAATTTAGAGCTTTTTAATTTCAAAGAGCTAAAATCTTATGGTTCAGAGACGTTTCTTGATTACTTTGTTCCCGTCGTTTTCTTTAAAAGAGATACTCTCTTTGTTTGTGATATTATCCAAGGACATGTTAAGGGAATCGACATAAAATCGAATAAGATTGTTTATAGTTGCATTTTGCCAACCAAGTTACTTGGGAAAGTGGAGTTTAGGACCTTGTCTTCTAATGTAATTAGTGCGGCACCGCGAAGCGGGATTAGCTCTTTTATCGTGACAGACTCCGCATTATATGTTTCTACTTTCAATCTTGATGATTCAACTAAAGTTGGTATTTATCATATCGATAGAAGGGGAAAGATTAGAAATTTTATAGTTTGCTATCAACCTGCGACCCTACTGAGAGTTGATAGTCAAGGTTTATATTATTTGCACTCGAATGGATTCTATCGGCTGACAAGTACTAGATGAAACGAAAAATCTTCGCACTCATATTTAGGGAAAATAAAGAAGGTTTTTTATTCTTGTTACTTTCAGTTTTTTCTTTGTGTTTTATTTCATGCGCGAATTTATACATTCCATTTCTCTATGGAAGGGCAATAGATAAGATTATCAAAGGCATTTTTAGTAAGGAAAGCATAGTTGAAATATGCATTTTTTTTATAGTTCAGGTGATTATATATGGATTGAATTTTGGTATTGAATACTGGCTGTTTTCTAGAAAAAAGTTTTATCAGCATCGTGCATCGTTTGAGCTGTTTAAGAAACTTCTAAAGTCGGAACCTTCAGCTTTTTCAAAAGTCCCGATGAATGAATATGTTTATGCTATTATGGTGGATACCGAAAATTTAGTATCTCTCTGCACCTACGATTTGGCTAATTTTGTAAGATATTTAATTCTTTTTTTAGGTGCTATTTTGCTCCTGTCTTTTTTTACTTCAATTGGTTACATTTCAATTCTCCTAATTTTGCTATACCTTGTTTTAGGATATAAATTACAACTCGCCATGGGTGAAATTTCTGAAAAGATGCGAGGAGCAAACACAGACATGGTCTCAAAGATTATGGATCCCTTATACAACTATCAGTACATAAAAGCGCATAACGCAGAAAATAGAATCTTGAGATATTATGATGCCTCCCTTAAGGAGTTTTTGCATAGAAGGTTTGTTTTCAATAAAATTCAGAGCTTTTCTTTTTGGCTTCTTAAAGGTTTAGAAGTAGGAATTTCTCTTTTGTGTTTGTCAATAGTTATATTGAGGCAAAACCCAACTTTAGGAGAAATAGTGACAATTTCACTCGTACTTGCGTATCTTTTGCAGTCAGCCAATAGTTTGGTAAACATAATAATTGGGGCAAGGTCAAAGGTCCCGTCATTAAAGAAAGTCGTTAGTATAGTTTGTTTACCTCCTGAATATAATATAGCTGGAGAGTTGCCTAGGGGATTTGCGATTAAATTCAATAATGTAAGCTATTCACAAGGCTCTAAGACGATACTTGCAAATTTAAACTTTGAGATTGGAGAGAGAGAAAAAGTGGGAATAGTAGGCCGAAGTGGAGAGGGGAAAAGCACGCTCGTTAAAATGTTACTAGGACTTATGGGGGATTATGAGGGGGACATTTACTTAGGTGAAGTAGAACTTAGAAAAATTTCGAGAAGTATGTTAAGGCAAGTAGTTACATACATACCACAAACCCCATTTATATATCCTGGCACCATCAGAGAAAACTTTACTATATTGGATAATTATAGCGATGAAGAAATTTGGTGGGCTTTGGATATGGTAGGTCTCAAAGAATATGTGGAAAGCTTACCGGGTCAGCTAAATTACCAAATCCTTTCGACTAATATATTTCTCTCAGGTGGCGAGCAGCAAAAACTTTCCATAGCCCGTGCATTTTTGCGTAAAAACGCGAAAGTTGTTATTGTTGACGAATCTGTTTCACATTTAGATTCCTTAAGTGAGCAGAAAATTTTCTCTGCACTTGAAAAACTTTGTGAGGGCAAAACCCTAATTGTTATTGCTCACAGGATCTCTACCCTTGCAAATCTGGACAAGATACATGTTCTCGAGAATGGAAAAATAACTAAAAGCGGTGCTCATCGGGATCTAATTAAAAATTCGGAGTTATACCGCGAAATTTGCAAACTTCAACTAATAAGTATGTGAGGAGTAGTTTTATGCTTCATATACTGCTCTTATCTATAGTTTTTGGGGATACATTATACTTAAATTTCAATATGGTCCTGGAGATTGCTGATGGTGTTTTAGCAGAGAAACGGGGCTATGTAGGGAAATACGAACAGTTGATTAATAAAGATAGTAAATTGCTGATAAAGTTAAATTTGCCCGAGAGGAGATATCTATATTCTCTAAGATATTATCCTAACTCACCCTTTCCTTTCGAAGAAGAGACACAAATGACAACCAGGGGAGTAGAGTTTACATTCAAGAATTTGTTGCCCTTTGCCGATTTGACATGTAATTTAGATTTTTCAAGAAGGGAATTTTATTCAAACATTTATGAGGAAGATAAAAAATACTACCTTAATGCCGTTTTGGGGATTAAACGTGATCTCTTGGGTATTGATGAATATGTTGTAACGCGCAAATTTTTGTTCGTGCAAAAGAGTCAAGATAAGTTGGAGTTAGAAACCGAGGAACGTAACTTCATCTGTGAAGTGTTAAATATATATCAGAGAATTTGGTGCTTACAGAAGATTCTTAGGTTGGCGCCATCCGTTACTTTACTTGATACGATGGGTCTCATTGTAGATGAGGCAAGGAGCAGAGGCCTGATTTCAAACTGGGATTACATAATGTATAAGGGGGATATTTTGGCTTTTCGGGAGAGAATACAGGATTTGCAAAGGGAATATAGAGATGCTTGCGAACAATTTATTTTAAAGCTCAAAATCTCCTCCGAATATATAGTGGCAACGGATAGCGTGCCCTTAGTAATGGTAGATTTGTATGATGTATCCCGCTATATACCATATCTTCAGGATTCTCTCAATCTTGAATACAAGGTGGTTAATCACGAGTTGTTAATATCTAAGAGGGTTCCTAAGTTTCCTATTTCCCTTCAGGTTGGCTTTCTCGGACTCGGTGATATGCCTATTGAAACCTTTTCGGGAGTTCGTAAAGAGAGATTTTTTTGGTCCTTTTCTGCTGAAATTCCTATGGATATAGGACTAGCTAACTGGAAAAAGTGGCAGAAGAATTATTATATGTTCCAGCTGGAGGAAAGGCATAGG